>CAZRYV010000289.1:0-1518 GCA_964604385.1 uncultured Brachyspira sp. | reverse complement strand
TGTATATGGTCTTCCCATTTGCCGTTTATTTTTAAATATTTTTTTGCAAGTCCTTCGTATTCGAATCCCAATTTTTTTGCCAAATTCATCGAAGGTCTATTATGAGGCATTATATTCGCCTCTATTCTATGCAGTTTTAATTCTTTAAAAATTATTACGATAGCCGCTCGCAAAGCCTCAACCATATAACCTTGTTTTAATTCTTCTTTATCCAATTTATATCCAACCGTAGTAGACAAAAACGAAGAGTTTGCAATATTTGTAAAACTAATCATCCCAATTATTCTTTTCTTGTCTTCTATTTTGAAAATCCAAAATTTTAGCATTCTTCCAAATTTTGTCTCTTCCAATTCCTGCTTAACGATTTTTTTATGAGTATTTAAATTATAAAAAGATTCCGGTCTTAAAGGGTCGTATTCTTTAAAAAAATTTTTATTTCTCAAATAGAAGTTAACTATTTCTGGCGCCATATCTATGTTTGGCTGAATTAATAATAATCTTTTAGTTTTATAGCTTTTTTTTATCATATTTCCTTTTATTATTTTCCTTATTTTTTATTATATTTAATTTTTATATTTTATTTTATTTTTATATTTATATTTTAATAATTTATTTATTATTTCAAAGCATTACCTTTTTAATATTTATATTGGGCATTGCAGAATATAATTTTTCGGCATTTTCGTAATTGACAGATACGCATGCATATTCCAATACATTTACATTAACCAAATACTCGGCGTTAATTGAGGCTACATATTCCGCCGTATCTCTGCTAGTATAATAAACGCAACCGTCTAAAGCCACTCCCACAAAATCAAAAATTAAAACTTCTTTATTTTCTCTTGCAACATCTATAAATTCTTTATGCATATAAGAAAAACCCGAAAGTCCGTCATCGTCCGCATCCACACCCTTTTGAACATATATATAATCTTTTTTCTTTTTAAGCCCTTCGACTATCGCAGAACCGTAAGTTCTCGCAACGCAATGACGGGGAAGCAAAGTTAAAATTTCTTCCTCGCCCGTTTCTTTATCCATAACCTTTATTTTTGAAAAAGGCTCTTTATCATGAGTAGACGCGAAAGAAATATGATTCGAAGGATGCCAATCTTGAGTGGCTATGATTGCATCGTATTCTCCGTTTTTTATAAGTTCGTTTATAACGGGAATTAATTTACTCGCTCCTTTAACAGCCATAGGACCGCCTTCCATATAATCGTTTTGCATATCGACAATAGTAAGTATTTTTATTTTTCCCATAATTTAAACTCTTATAATTTATGATTTTTTATTATTTTTTGTTATTTTTATTAAAAGAACCTTATCTATTTTTATCTCCAATAAAATTCTCAATAAATGTTAACATAAGTATATATTATATTTTTATATTTTTCAACATTTAAATTTAATATTCATATAAAAAATACTTGACAAAATTTTTTAATACTATATAATTTCCCATTATGACTAAATTTTTATTTTATAAATTTCGTGACAGTCAACAGTCAACAGTCA
>CAZRYV010000288.1:0-1535 GCA_964604385.1 uncultured Brachyspira sp. | reverse complement strand
AAGGAGGATATTCGTATGAAGAATATCACAAAAATTTTAATCACAATTTTATCGTTAATTTTATTATTCGCTATAGGTTGCGGAGACAGACCAACGGGAAGCACGCCAAGCGATATACCTGTGGCTACGGGCGAAAATGTAACATCTCTAACAGGACCTTATGGATTTACAGGAGCTGGAACAGATACAACATCAGATGGAACAACAATTCATGTAAAAATTGATACAATAACGGGAACGGTGACAAAAGATAATGCGGAATCAATGATAAATTATGCAAGCAAAGATATAATGATACAAAACAATACAATTACCACTCTTTTTCTTGAAAATGCTCAATTAAAGAAACACGCAGATGCAAATACAGTGCATGCAGGTGGCGAACCAAAAGATGATGGCGATGGTGGGACGATTACCGACTATATAAAAATAACATTTGACGATATCAATGACCCTCAAACAGCAGTGATAGAATATCGTATTAAATTAGATAGTGCAGATGGCAATTTTGAAGCTATAGCTAAAAGCGTAGCGCCTTACACTCGTGTTTCAACTTCTGCAGGCGGTGGCGGAGGAAATTAATTTAATAATTTTCAACGATAATTGCGATTAAATAATAATTAACGGGCGAGGTTTTTTCTTCGTCCGTTATTTTTTTAAGTCGCCATGAATTTTGATAACAAGGGGCTTCAGCCCCTTGCGTTAACAATTCAGGAACAGCACACAAGGGGTTGAAACCCCTTGTTGTTATGTTTTTTTTTGCATTTTTAGGGGAAGCCACATTGTTATTAAAATTTAGAATTCTATTTTGTTTGGATTGCCACGACTCATTTCATTTGGCTTGCAATGACGAGGAAACTTATTATTAAAACAAATCTGTTTTAAGGTTTAAGAACAAATTTATTTAGAATTTTTTAGAAAATAAAAAAATACTTGACGATTAAAAATAATTTTTTATCTTATGTATAGAAAGAGGTAATATTGTGATGATAACATTAAAAGAAAGAAAGGGACTATTCTATTTAATAGCTATTGCCGTTATGGTAGCAATAATAGGTATCTCTTGTTCAGAGTCGCCTACCGCTCCTGCGAATTTAAGCGAATCCGAATCTATTGTAGAAACTCCGATAAATCCTCCTACAACCGAAGAAGAACAAACTCCAACAGAACCAAGTTTTAAAATAAAAAATAATTATGGACCAATTCAATTTTTAGGTTTAGTTTTTAAAGATTCAACTTTAAGAGCAGAAATTAAAAAAATAGAACATCCGGGCGAGGCAACATTTGAAATCGTAGTAGTTTTATCCGATGGTAGAGAATATGGATTAGCTCAATCTGCTGGCGTATATGATAGATATAAACTTTTACCAAGAGACCATTCATATTCAATTCAAGGAACGGCTACTTTTGTTGAACCAAGTTATTTGCATTTGTCAATCGGTGGAAAAAATCAAGCGCTTAAATTGGTGAAATAAAAAAATTATTATAAATTATGTTAACTATAAATTTTTTAGAATTTTTCAAAAAAATGCTTG
>CAZRYV010000287.1:308-1546 GCA_964604385.1 uncultured Brachyspira sp. | reverse complement strand
GTGCCCGCAACTGCAAGTATCGTCGTGGTGATGATGATGGTCATGCCCGCAACCGCAATTATCTTCATGGTGATGATGATGGTCGTGCCCGCAACTGCAAGTATCGTCGTGGTGGTGATGATGGTCATGCCCGCAACTGCAATTATCATGCTGGTGAACTACTTCTGACAGGACTTGATCGGCAAAAGTTTCTTCATTTTCTATGGTGTGGAGAATTTCGGCACCGGTTAGTTGATCCCAAGGAGTAGTAACAATTTTCGCAGATTTATTGTGATCTCTGATAATTTCAACAGCAGTATCCAGTCTTTCTGGAGAAAGATCTTGAGTTTTACTGAGAATAACAGTCTTTGCATTTTCAATTTGGTCTAGGTAAAATTCACCAAAATTCTTTGAATAAAGCTTGCACTTCTTTGCGTCTGCAACTGTTACAAAGTTATTGAGTTTGACAGGCAGATCAGTTTCAACATTCCTAACGGCTGTAATTATTTCTGAAAGTTTACCGACGCCAGAAGGTTCGATTAGAATTCTGTCAGGATTATATTTTTCAACGACCTCTCTCAGTGCTATTCCAAAATCACCGACTAAAGTACAACAGATACAGCCGGAACTCATTTCAGTTATTTCAACGCCTGAGTCTTTAAGAAAACCGCTGTCAACATTTATTTCTCCAAATTCATTTTCAATAAGTACAATCTTTTCGTCTGCGAAGCAGTCGGAGATGAGTTTCTTTATAAGGGTTGTTTTGCCGGAGCCGAGAAAGCCGGAAAAAATATCGATTTTTATCATTGTTTTGACCTCCATTTATGTAATTAAACTCCTCCAAGGGAGAAAAGGATACCAGCAAGGGCCGATAAGCCAATAAAGACTGATGGATGAATGCTCTTAAATTTACGCATTCCTACAAATACTATAATAGCCAGAATAATGCATTTATAATCAAAAAAACCTATCCATTGCTCCACTCCTATCCCATGGATTTTGCCAAGGGCGGAGATATCGCCATTGAGCAAAGCCATCTTGGCAACGGCTAAAGTGGCCACACTTATAAGGGCAACAGAAGCGGCTCTAAGACCGTAGAAAGCCCACTGAACATACTTGTTGCTGCGGAATTTTTCCAGAATGCCAGCGATTATAAGGATGATTAATATGCTGGGAGTCACAAGCACTAAAGTGGCGATGATATCACCTAGAATTCCGGCTGTGGTGTAGCCAACATAAGTTGCCATATTTACACCCAT
>CAZRYV010000287.1:0-298 GCA_964604385.1 uncultured Brachyspira sp. | reverse complement strand
TTCTGAAACGGCTATCATGTCTGCTAATTCTGCAGCAGTGAACCATCCTGTTTCTTCAGCCATTTCCTGAAGAAAAGGAATAGTGGCAAGACCGCCGCCGACGGCAAAGAGCCCGGTCATGAAAAATCTAATGTATAGTTGGAGATAAATCATTATAATTGATCTCCTTTCATTTTCTTAGCTAAGATGAAGTTTATGATTATGCCAAATATTCCTGCACCTATAACCATAATAACCGGCGAGACCTTCATAATAGCAGACACCAATAGCACAACCATGAAAATAGCTAAAGTGATTT
>CAZRYV010000286.1:0-1554 GCA_964604385.1 uncultured Brachyspira sp. | reverse complement strand
TTAATCAAGCATATACATTCAATCTACTTCCAATATTATAATTTACCGCTACGGACGAACCTTGAGGCGAAACTATACTTGCAATTTTTCCCGCCGATTGAGAAGAATTGTAAACATTAAGCCCTGCGCTATATACATGTCTGCTTAAAGGAAACATTGTATTGGAATATATAGAATTAATTGAAATTTCCATAATTAAGCCTCCAAAATAATATAAATATACTTATATTATCGAATATTTTATATAAAAAATTTAACGCTTTTATTTTAATCAAAGTTAGAATATGTTAACAAAAGTATTGACATTATTAACAATATATGTTAGAATTGACTAACAAAAGAGGTTAATATGTTTGATAAATTGCTTGTAAATCATTCGGCGCCTACTTTGGCGGGAATAAAAATAGCCAATATCTTTACATATCAATATGATTCTAAAAAAGAATTATACGAAAGAATAGTTTTTTATAATAAACTGCTTGGTAAAAGAGGAATCAATTTATCTATTTTGAAAGATTATGATTCCAAAGTTATAGTGTATGTTTATAATAAAGAAAAATTAAAAAGCTATATGGCAAACGAAGAGGTGTCAAATTTTTTATGCGACTTCGGATATAACTCCGACAATATTTATAAAAATATTCGAATTTTAAGCGAGAGAATGACAAATTATAAGAATTTTCCGCATGAAATAGGAATATTTTTAGGCTATCCTTTAATCGATATATGCGGTTTTATAAATAATTACGGAAAAAACTCTTTATATTCCGGTTATTGGAAAGTTTATCATAATAAAAAAGACGCTATAAAAACTTTCGACAGTTATAATCGATGCCGAATCTTTTATACGAATACTTTTTTGGAAGGCAAAAATATTTTAGAGATAATAGAAAGCTATAGCGATTATATTCATTCGTATTAATCGATTTAATAAACAAATTAAAATATTTGGAGGATAAAAATGAGCGATAAGGTAGCTATAATTTATTGGAGTGGCACGGGCAATACCGAAGCTATGGCTAAAAGCGTTCAAAAAGGCGTTGAAAATGCGGGAGCAAGCGCTGAATTATTTTCGGTTTCAAGTTTTTCTGGTAATGTGGACGATTATTCAAAACTTGCTTTAGGATGTCCGTCTATGGGTTCTGAAAATTTAGAGGAAACAGAATTCCAACCTTTTTACGATTCGATTAAAGACAAACTTTCAGGCAAAAAGATAGCTTTATTCGGTTCTTACGATTGGGGAGACGGAGAATGGATGAGAATATGGCAAGAGGATGTTTCTTCGGCGGGAGCTTCCTTGGTGAAAGACGGTTTGATAGTTAATCTTACTCCGGATGACAACGGACTTAATCAATGTGTCGAATTGGGTGAAACGCTTGCAAAAGCCTAACTAATAATAAAGCGTATTTCCGTTATTTACAGAGATACGCTTTATTTAATTTAATTTTTAATTATCAATTTTCTTTTTTTTCATTACATATTTATTCCATCAAAAAATAAAAGGCTCACATATAGTTAAATATGCAAGCCCAAAAACTTAAGATAAATTATCTT
>CAZRYV010000285.1:0-1559 GCA_964604385.1 uncultured Brachyspira sp. | reverse complement strand
TGATGGTTAGGAAAAAATTTTTATTTAATGTAAATGATTTTTTACTTTTAATTAATTTTTTTTGATTAATAATTTATGAACTTATCAATGGTATAACTAGATAAATAATAATTTGACTTTTTAAAATTATAATGTATTGTAAATATATAAAAATTTAAACGAATAAAAAGGAATAAATATGCCAAAAATAACCTTTATAGGAGCGGGAAGCACGGTATTTGCCAAAAATATTTTAGGCGATTGTATGCTTACTCCGAGTCTCTTTGAAAGCGAAATAGCTTTATACGATATAGATGCCACGAGACTTAAAGAATCCAACGATATGCTAGAAGCTATGAATAAAAAAATTAACGGAGGAAAAGCAAAAATAAAATCTTATTGCGGAGTGGAAAAAAGAAAAGAAGCCGTAAAAAATTCTGATTTTATAGTCATAGCAATACAAGTCGGAGGATACGACCCTTGCACTATAACCGATTTTGAAATTCCTAAAAAATACGGAATAAGACAAACTATAGCCGATACTTTGGGAATCGGAGGAATATTTAGAACTTTGAGAACTTTGCCCGTTTTTGAAGAGATAGCGAGAGATATAGAAGAATGCGCTCCTAATTCTTGGCTTTTAAATTATGTTAATCCTATGGCTATGATAACGGGATTTATGTTAAGATATACGGGAGTAAAAACCGTAGGATTATGCCATAGCGTTCAAGTATGTTCAAAAGAATTGCTTAAAAATTTGGGAATGGAAGATAAACTTGAAGGAATAAAAGATTTTATAGCGGGCATCAATCATATGGCTTGGCTTCTCGATATAAGAGACAAAGACGGAAACGATTTATATCCTGAAATAAAAAATAGAGTTAAAGCCAAAACTGAAAAACATAACGATATGGTTAGATTCGAATATATAAAAAAATTAGGTTATTATTGCACAGAGTCGAGCGAACATAACGCCGAATATAATCCTTTTTTCATTAAAAGCAAATATCCGCAGTTAATAGAAAAATTCAATATACCTTTGGACGAATATCCGAGAAGATGCGTAAAACAAATAGAAGATTGGAAGAATGACAGTAGAAATTTATTGGACGGGAATTTTTTAGAACATAAACGCTCGAGAGAATACGGTTCTTTTATAATGAATTCTATACTAACGAACGAACCTTATAAAATAGGCGGAAATGTATTGAATAAAGGATTGATAGATAATTTGGTTAAAGATGCCTGCGTAGAAGTGCCTTGCCTTGTGGACGCCAACGGAATACAGCCAACTCATGTCGGAAATATTCCTCCCCAATTAGCCGCTATGAATATGACTAATATTAATCCTCAACTTTTGACTATAGAAGCTCATGTGACAAAAAAATTGGAACATATTTATCATGCGGCGATGCTCGACCCTCATACTGCGGCGGAATTATCGATAGACGATATAGTAGCTTTATGCAACGAGTTAATAGAAGCGCATGGAAATTGGCTTCCAAAATACAAATAATAAATATTTAAAATTTTTATTATTTATTTTTATATTATTCACAATCGAGCGATTTTATTTTTTA
>CAZRYV010000284.1:0-1561 GCA_964604385.1 uncultured Brachyspira sp. | reverse complement strand
TAAAATTGAAAATATAATAGATTATGTTAAAAATAAAAAAGAGGAATTATTTGAAGAAGTAAACAATGCTAAATAAAACCGAGTTAAACGATATACAAAATATAGAATCCAAATATTATATGAAACCGATAATAGAATCTATTAATTTAGACATATCAAAAAAAAGATTTTATCAAACCGTTGAGTTATATTATTGAATATGTCAATAAGGAACTTTCATGAATACGGCTTTAAATTATTATTCTAACAAATATGATATAGTTTCAAATTCAAAATATGATTTTAAAGGAGAATGCTATAATTCTTTATATCCTAATCTTCATAAATATCCAGCCACGATGTTGCCACAAATTGGACTTGAATTATTAAAAGAATTTAAAGCGAAAAAAACCAATCTATTAGACCCTTATTGCGGAAGCGGAAGCAGTTTTACTAGCGGTTTGGAATATGGAATTAAAAAATTTGTAGGATTCGATTTAAATCCTTTGGCAATTTTAATTTCAAAAGCGAAATTAAGTTATATAGAATCCGATGTCTTAAATATAGAAAAAGATAAACTAAAAAATAAAATTATAAATAAAACTTTTAATAAAAATTACGAAATTTTGAAATCAAAGATTTTTGATAATATTAAAAATATAGATTTTTGGATAGAAAAGAAAGCTCAAGAAGATTTAATTTATATATATGGACTTATTGAAAATATAAAAAACAATACGAATATTAAAAATATTTTTTTGCTTGCATTTAGCGAAACTTTAAGAGAAGCGAGTTATACGAGAAATAACGAATTTAAACTTTTTAGAATGAAAAATTATCAGAATTATAAACCGAACGCTTTTTCTATATTTTTTCAAAAATTGGATTCCATTGTAGAAAATTATTTAAATGTTTATCAGCCAAAATTAAAAAATATTAGTTTCAATTTATATAATTCAAGTTTTATCCCCAAAAATACGATGTTTGATACTATTCTTACAAGTCCGCCTTATGGAGATTCTAAAACTACGGTAGCTTACGGACAATTTTCAACTTTTATCAACGAATGGCTTGGATTTAAAAATGCAAGAAAATTGGATTCTATTCTTATGGGAGGGAAAAAAGTCAATAATATATATATAAAAGGATTAATGAAAAAATATATATTGGAAATTGAAAAAATAGACAAAAAAAGAGCTTTGGAAGTTTCAAGTTTTTATTTCGATATGGAAGAGAGTATAAAATATTTACTTAATTCTATAAACTCAAACGGATTATGCTTCTTTATTATAGGAAATTGCAGAGTAAAAAATATAGAACTTCCAACCGACAAATTTATCGCTCAATTATTCAAAAATAACGATTTTCAACATATAACCACGATAGAAAGAAAAATTTCAAATAAAGCTATGCCCATAAGAAATTCGCCTACCAATAAAATCGGAATTCTCTCAAATACAATTAATAAAGAATATATAATCGTATGCAGAAAAAATTATTAAAGTATCGTTTATATACAAATAATATAATTTTAATAGAATTTCTTAAACGCCAATATACAAAGAAAAGCGAATATAACATT
>CAZRYV010000283.1:0-1562 GCA_964604385.1 uncultured Brachyspira sp. | reverse complement strand
GGAAAAAATGAATCGGATATAGACATAGGATTTAACAATTTGCTGAACGCAATAGATTCTAAAATGATTTCAATAAAAGAATTTGAAGAATACAATATATTGAATAATTTTAACGAGCTTAATTTTAGTTCAATTTCGGGTTTTATAGAAAATTTAAAAGACAATTTGGATAACGAAAAAAATGACGCTTTATTTTTGCAAAGCATATTTAAAGAATACACTAAAATAAAAGACCCTTTCGTGGATTTGCTTTTCGACAAGGAAGGCGCTTATATGCAAAAAGAAAATATAGACAAAGAGATAGCCGAACTTGAAAATTATATTAAAAACAACAACGATAAAATGGAAGAGCTTAATAACGATATAAAAATTTCCGCAGATAATATAAACAGAGCAAATTCAAATTTAACTACTTTAACCATAGAAAAAGCGAAATATGAAACGAATAAAAAAGCATTGGAAGAGAGAAAGGAAATAATAATAAAAAATATAAAAATTACCGAAGAAGAATTTTTGTCTCTTGAAGAAAAAATAGGCAAAATTGAAAAAGATTATAAAAACTTAAGCGAAGAGTTTAAACAAAATAATCTAAATTTCAAAGAGCTTGAAAAGAAAAAATCGAAAACAGAAAACGAATCGAGAATAAAGGCGAACGAAATAAAAAAAGCAGAGTCGACATTATCGAATTTTGAGGTTAGTCATTCCAAAAGGGTGAAGAGATTAAACGAGATAATCGAAAATATTACGAGAATAAGCGAGAGAATAAATCAAACAAACGAAAAAATAAACGACATATATAGTCATTTTTACGAAAATTACGCTCTCAATTTGAAAGATTTTGAAAACGAAACTCACAATTTAATCGACGAGGAAACTTTTAAAAATAAATTAAACGCCGTAAACGAAAGAATAAAAAATCTCGGGCATATAAACGAAATGGCTTTGGACGAATATCAAGAAGCGAAAAACAGATTTGAATTTTTAAGCAAACAGAAAGAGGATTTGGAAAAATCTAAAGAAGAAATATTAAAAATTATATTTGACGCAAATAAAAAAGCTGGAGAAGATTTTTTAAAAACTTTTAACGAAATAAATAAAAAATTCTCCGAAACATTTAAAATATTATTCGGCGGAGGAAATGCCGGCTTAAAAATACAAAACGAGGAAGATTTATTAAACAGTCCGATAGATATATTCGCTCAACCTCCGGGAAAAAAAATGGAAAATATAGTTTCTTATTCTGGAGGCGAACTTACAATGACGGGACTCGCTTTGGTTTTTGCAATATTCTTATATCGTCCGTCTCCTTTTTGCATATTGGACGAAGTTGACGCCGCTTTAGACGGAGCAAATATTATAAGATTCAAAAATATGGTAAAAGGTTTATCGGATAAAACTCAATTCTTAATAATTACTCACAATGAAGTATCAGCCACGATTGCAGACGCTTATTACGGAATAACCGCAGAAGAGAAAGGCGTTTCAAAAATATTCACGGTTAAAGTGGATAAAGACGGAACCGTTAATGGAAGCAAGAATCAACTTGTCGCCGAAAATTAATA
>CAZRYV010000282.1:0-1580 GCA_964604385.1 uncultured Brachyspira sp. | reverse complement strand
TATAACGGTTGGGTTGTTCCATTATCTTTGGCGATTGTAGTCGCTTTATGCGTGGTGATAATAGTTGCAAGAAAAAAGAAAAAGAGAGAAAGTTAAAATAAAAACGGGCAAAGTTTTTCTCCGCCTTTGTCGGTAAAGAAATAACGAACGAAATAATCGTTTAAAGCGTTAAAAGGTTTAGTTGTTATCTTATTCGATATCTTCGAAATTTTTTCTTTCTTTTTCATTTTAAGCGTTTACCTTATGTTTATTTTAATATAATTATTTTATTTTTTCAATATCGAAGCGTATTTATAGTTTATTATTGCATTTTACATATTTTAAATATAAAATGAATTAAAAATATATTTACGGAGAAAAATATGATAAAAAATCAAAAATCGCTTTTAATAATTTTTATAACTATCTCGATAATAATTGGAATTTTATTAAGGTTATATATTTTTAATAAAAGTATAGTAGGAAAACCGACTGGACTTGACGGAGAATATCAATTTTATCAATTAAATCAATATATAAATAAAAGCCAATTTCCAACGGAAGGAGTTTTCCTCAATTCGCCGAAATCTTACGATGACGAAGAAAACGCAAGAATTCCCGGCGGATATTTTTATATTTCGTATATAGCAAAATATTTTTTAGGAGGCAAAACTTTTGAAGGAGCGAGATTAGTCAATTTAATAACAACCGTTTTATTTGGCGCAATATTTTTATTTTGGATATACAGAAGATTTGGATTAATAACTTTTGCAATAATGACGGCTTTAATGTCGGCAAATGTTTATTTTTTGAATGCGGGAAATTCAATATATAATCCGCATAATCCTTTGATTTTTTCGTTTTTATTTTTACCAATTTTATACGAATATCTTTATAGTAATGACGGCAATAAAAAATTTATTTGCGGAATTTTATTATTTCCAATACTCGCTTTAATCGCCCAATGTCATTTTTCAAATTTCTTTTCTATGATTCCTGCTTTAATAATATTTTTAATTATGAGATGGAAAAAAGACACAAAGAAAAATATATTGCCTTTATCGATAGGAGTGTTTATATCTTTTTTAACATATTTGCCATATATAATATATCAATTCAAAAATAACTTTGAAGGAATTTTTAAAATATTAGGAAGAAAATCCGAAGTCGATGCCATTACCATAATTCAACCGCCACAGATTTATTCAATTTTATTATTTGCCACAAATGAAGGCGGAAATAAATATGTCGGTGGATTAAAGGATATTTTAAGTCATTATTTTGGAAATAATTCTTCATATATATATATATATATATATTTGCGTTCTATATTCTGTCTATAGCTTTGGCAATCTTTATATTAATCTATTCTTATAAACATTTCTTCGCTAAAAAAATGATAACCGAAAATGAAAGAGAAACTAATACATTAAAAGATTTATTATTATTTTATATCGTTTATATAATTTCTTCGATAGTTTTTTATATGATTGCAAATATTGGAGCAGGACGCCCACATTATTTTTATTCGGCTTTTACTTTAGGCTTCGTTCCCATAATTTATTTTATAGAAAATATAAAACTAACGAAACCCAAATATT
>CAZRYV010000281.1:0-1609 GCA_964604385.1 uncultured Brachyspira sp. | reverse complement strand
AACTATTTTTATATAATTTGCAAAAAAAGAATATTTATGATATATTGCATTTATATGTGCCTATAGCTCAATTGGATAGAGCGTCAGATTGCGGTTCTGGAGGTTGGAAGTTCAAATCTTCTTAGGCACGGTGATAAGATTGGAGAGATGTCCGAGCGGTTGAAGGAGCGCGATTGGAAGTCGCGTATATGTAACAGTATCGTGGGTTCGAATCCCACTCTCTCCGAACGGTTTTATAATCGTTTACATCTCTTATAGCGGGTTTCTGCGGCAATTTCTGATGAATCCGCCAGGTTCGGAAGGAAGCAACGGTAAGTCAATCGAATTGGGCGCCAGATTCTCCGTTATAAGGGGCTTTATTAAATTTTCCGTTATTGAATTATTAAAAAAATTATTTTGAATATTTTAATTTTATTTGAGTATTTTAAATTAATAAAAGTAATAAATAAAAAATTCTAATCTAGATATTGACAAATTATTGTATTTTTATACAATATATAATATTAATTTTTTGGAGATATTAAATGGCTACTACTAAAAAGAAAGAAACTTCCGAAATAAAAAAAGACGGTAAAAGCGAGGCGATAGAAGCGATTACCGACCAAATAAATAAAAAATACGGTGCGGGTTCTTTTATGCGACTCGGCAGTAATAAGACGGTTAATGTCGATGTAATTTCTACGGGAGCTTTAACTTTAGACCATGCTTTGGGAGTTGGCGGAATACCGAGAGGAAGAATAACCGAAATATACGGACATGAAGCTTCGGGTAAAACGACTTTAACTCTTCATATAATTGCCGAAGCTCAAAAAGCCGGAGGATACGCCGCATTTATAGACGCAGAACATGCTTTAGACCCGACTTATGCAAGCGCTTTGGGAGTGGATATTGACAATTTATATATTTCGCAACCAAATTCGGGAGAAGAGGCTTTGGAAATTTTGGAGAAAGTGGTTTCTTCGACAGCATTCGATGTAGTGGTTGTCGACTCGGTAGCGGCTTTAGTTTCGAGAGCGGAACTTGCGGGAGATATAGGAGACGCTCATATAGCTTTGCAGGCTCGTCTTATGAGTCATGCATTAAGAAAATTAACTGCGATAATAAGCAATACAAATACGGCAGTAATATTTATAAATCAACTTAGACAGAATATAGCGACAACGGGATATGGAGCGGGTCCTACGGAAACTACGACAGGCGGAAAGGCTTTAAAATTTTATTCTTCGGTTAGACTCGACATTAGAAGAACGGAATGGATAAAGAAAGGAGACGAAACAATAGGGCATAAAGTAAAAATTAAAGTGGTAAAAAATAAATTATCAGCGCCTTTTAAAGTGGTTAATTTAGAAATTATATTCGGACATGGAATATCAACGGAAGGTTTATTAATCGATTTGGCAATGGAAGCAAAAATTATCACAAGAAGCGGCGCTTGGTTTTATTATAACGGAGAACAAATCGCTCAAGGAAAAGAAAAGGTTAGAGAGCTTTTATCCTCCGACACTAAAATGAGATTGGAACTTGAAATACAAATAAGAGAAAGTTTAAATATGGGCGGAATAGAAAAAGTCAAAGAAGAACTTGCGGAATATTTGGAAAGTCAAAAAAA
>CAZRYV010000280.1:0-1622 GCA_964604385.1 uncultured Brachyspira sp. | reverse complement strand
TTAAATCCTTAAATAAAATAATTTTAATACAGATTATAATAATTATAAATCGTTTATTAATAAAAACAATATTAAAAATTATTATTTATCCTCGTTATTGTCCGAATTTAAATTTTTCAATCTATCTCTGATTTCTTTTGTAGATTTTAGCGGGTCTTTTTCTTTAGCTTTCGGTTGTTTGAATATAGACAAAGTTTGATTTAAAATATTTTTGAAACTATCTTCGACTACATTTTCTTTTGAGTTTATATACATCATTCTTATTTGGTCTTTAATATCTTTATTTTCTATTTTTTCAAGTAAATTAATATTATGGTCGGATATTGAAATCAAATACATTTCGTCCGCTATCTCTATAACGGAAATGTATCGGTTTGCCGCAATCGTAGTCGTTGCAAGTATTCTAATAATTTCGTTTGAACCCGATATTTTTTTTGTTCTGTTTTTAAGATATATAAACACAAGATATATTCCTACCAATGTCAATATAAAACCTATAATCGCCCTTATAAACATTCCCGTAGTGCTAACCGAAGCTCTGTTTTCAATGTTTCTTATATCTTCAAGTATGGCAGGCTCGTTGTCGGATGCATTTTCGGTTTCGGCAGGAATATTAAAAAAATTTGTAGTTGTCTTTTCGTTTGTATTATTTGTATTACTCTCTTGAGCATAAATTATAGATAGAGAAGAGATTATTAATATTGATATGATTATTATATTTTTCATTTTTAATCCGATGCGGAGAGCGAGGGATTCGAACCCTCGGTAGGAAAATTCCTACGACAGTTTAGCAAACTGTTCCCTTCGGCCTCTCGGGCAGCTCTCCAAACATTATGTATTTAAAAAATAAGTTTTTTTATGATAACATAAATATATTTTTTAGTCAATATTTTAATTTTAATAACAATGTAGCCTTCGCTCTGTGTCCCTTAGGTAAAACCGACTTGTTGTCAAGTTTAGAATTCTTTTTTGTATCGTCATTGCCGTGAAATGAAGCAATCCAAAAATTATACCCTAATCTCCCCGCTCATTAACTTTTTCATTAATCCCTTTTTCAATCTTTTAATACCTTCCGCCTGTTTCTTTAAGTTGTCTATTTCGGTATCAAGCAAACTTAAAAACTCCGCTATCTTTTCTTGTTCTTTAATTGATTTTGGAATACATATTTCCATATTTCTAAAATTATCTAATGAAATAAAATATCTCTGTCCACTTCCATCACATAAACGATAAGCTTGTCTATGGAATAATTCAGTATCGCACATATAAGACTTAAATTTTAAATCTATTTCTTTGTTAAATCTAACACGAATTATATGATAACTATAAACTGTATTATAAAAATCTTCCATAGCAACGGACGATTTAGCAATGCCCTTTTTATCTTCAGAGCTTGGAGTAATAAATAAATCGCCTTTTTTTATATTGCACTTTTCTAATTGATTTTTTGTTGCCGTTGTCATATAAGATATTTCTTCTTCGTAAAGTTTATTTCTATTGAATACATCTAAATAATTTAATAATTTAGTTGGTATTTCATTATCTGTAATTTTTTTATCAACTCCTGTAGCGGTTATTCTACCTATATCGCCTAATTTTACAGTTTCCCATTCGTCTTCAAA
>CAZRYV010000279.1:0-1625 GCA_964604385.1 uncultured Brachyspira sp. | reverse complement strand
ACCGGTCCTGCAAATCCTTACTTCTATTACAGCTACGATGACGGAAAAACTTTTTCAAAAGGTCCTCAACTTCAAAATAAACAAGCGGGTTATTCTTCTTTAGCGGTATTGCATGACGGAAGTATCGGCGTTTTATTTGAAGATAAATCTTGGGGCGGTCCTATTAAATTTATGAGAATGAATTTTGAATGGGTTACACGCGGAAAGGATAAAGGTCCTGAGAAAAAAACTGTAAAAAATAATTGATAGGATTAAATTGTATGAAAAAGTTAATTGCCATATTATTTTTTATTTTAATTCCGACTAGTCTGTTCGCATTTTACGGAGATGGAAGCGGAAGAAGTTTTATAGACTTTCTAATGGATAAAAATCAACTCAGAGCGCAAACCGACAAGATAGGCATTTTAGCGGGGACATCGCATATACGGGTAGCTGCGGGATTTACGGGAAGAACTTCGGGAATAATTTTAGATAACTTCACGAACGATTATGACGAATCTTCCGAAAAATTGCGAACCTATTTTCGTCCTGCTGTTTCTTTTGCGATATGATATAAGTCGGATTTAATAAGCGTAGGCGGGGCGTATCAATTCAGATATATAGATACAAATTATATAGTTCATACTCCCGCCATTATGCTTACGGCTATGGACAATACTTTAAGATTAAATGTTCCTGTAGCCATAGGAATCGGAGAAAGAGCCGTGAGAAATACTGTAATAGTATCTACCGCTATAGAGGCGAGATATTATTTGCATAAGTTTATCGATTACCTTACTCAATTAAGGTTATATATTTATTACGGTTTTGCAAGAATGGGATGGGCGCAAAAATTATTTGACGAAGGTGTTCCGGTAGCCCCGAATAATAAAAATACATTCAAAGACCAATCGTCTATCGGAGTCGATTTTAGAGCTTACTTTCAATACGAAACAAAAACCGGTTTATCTATAGAACCTTATATAAGAGTTTTATACAGCGCGGCTTTGGAAACCGTAGAAAATCAAAACGGTTATTTAAGGAGATATGCGGGAGACAATTTCGATATTAACGCTTACGGATATGACCCCGGTTCGCTTGGAATTACGCCGGGAGAACGGGAAGAATTTTCGGGCGGTTATATTGCGTCAACTCCTGCAATACCGAGTCCTCAAGGCGTATTTTTCATTGAAGGAATATATAGAGTGGGAATCGCATTGCCGTTAGGATTTAGAGTATCCTGCGAAAGTTACGGTTTGTATCTCGAGCCTTCTTTGAGTTTAACTATAATGAACGGTAAAAGTATTTCTTTAATGAATATGAATAAGAAAGGACCATTTTTTACATTTGGTTATACCGTATATGCCGAAGTTTATTTTACGCCAAAACCTGATATAGAACTTTATTTGGAACTTCAGACGGGAGGAGCTTCAAGATTGGGAAATAATTTGGAAGGCGCTTATAGTGGTGGAACGGCGATGGTTATAAACGCTTCGGCGGGCATTACTTGGTATTTTTAAATAATCTAATTTTTTCTCTTGTAAGATATATGATTTATAGTCGTCTTTAATTAGACGGCTATAATTTTTTTATAATCTTTCTTTTAAAAATATTAATCAACGATAAAAAATCTTCGTTCTTTAATA
>CAZRYV010000278.1:0-1658 GCA_964604385.1 uncultured Brachyspira sp. | reverse complement strand
AAAATATAACCTAATTAAAAACTTGATTTCAATATGGCTTTAATATCGTCTTTATTAAGAACTTTATAACCGCCTTCCATAATGAAAGTGCTTTTAACCATATCGTCAAGCATATCTTCTTTTGCGCCAAGTTCGGATATATTCATTACAAGTCCGATTTTTTTCATCCAATCTTCCATTTTAGACAAACCTTCTTCGGCTATTTCAATATCGGTTTTGTCTTTAGGATTTATATCCCATACATTTATAGCGTATCTTTTAAACTTTTCAACTCCGTAAGGAAGAATATAACGATAATAAGGCATAGAAACCGCAGAAAGCGTCATTCCATGCGTAGCGTCCGTATGAGCGCCAACGCTTTGCCCGAGCATATGCACTTCCCAATCTTCGGTTTTACCCTTTGAAACAAAAGTATTTAAAGCCCAAGTTGCCGCCCACATTATATTGCTTCTCGCTTCGTAATCGTTTGGATTCTGAACTGCAATTTCGGCGCTGTGAATGAGAGATTTCAAAAGTCCTTCCATAATATAATCGGAAGTATTATCGTCCGTTCCCGAAAAATACTGTTCCAAAATATGCGACATTATATCGTAAATTCCCGAAACCATTTGATATTTTGGCAAAGTATAAGTATATTCGGGATTTAATATCGAAAATTTAGGAAATACATTTTCTCTAAAAACATGCCCGATTTTTAATTTTTGAGCATGATTGGTAATTACCGAGCCTCCGTTCATTTCGCTTCCCGTTCCAACCATAGTCAAAACGCATCCTACGGGAATAATATCGTTATCAACATCTTCAAAACGAATAAAATATTTTTCCCAAGGGTCTTCATTACAATTTACCGATACGGAAACCGCTTTGGCATAATCGCAAACCGAACCTCCGCCAACCGCCAAAATAAAATCCGCTTTCGATTTTCTCGCTCTTTCCACTCCTTCGTAAAGTTTTTCTACGGTAGGATTTGGCATAACTCCAGCGTCTTCGAAAATCTCTTTTCCGTTAGCTTTAAGAATGTTTACAATATTGTCGTAAATTCCGTTTTTCTTAATAGAACCTCCGCCATAAACAAGCAATACATTTTTGCCATATTTTGGCAATTCTTTATTAAGTCCTTTAATTGATTCTTTTCCGAAATATAATTTTGTCGGATTATGAAAAGTAAAATTTCCAAGCATTTTTTCTCCTTGCTATGCATTTGATATAAATTAAAAATTTTATTGCATATAATTTTTATTATTTATATTTAATTATTTTTTATTATATTATATTTTCAAAGTTAACTCCATAGTCAAATATACTTATAGTTAATGTTTAAATAAAAACTTAAATAAAAATTTAAATTTTAATTCAAATTAAATTCAAAATTACTTTATCTCAAAAGTTATACGAATGTCTCCTTTGCCAAAAGAATTTTCCAAGTCATCAGAATTTTTTATATATCCTAATATCGTATATCTGTAATAAGTCGAAAAACTTTTATAAAATATTACCAAACAATTATCTCCAAAAAGCATTATATCTCCTTTATTTATTTGCGATACGCTTTCGTTTGAAGTTGGAAATTTTTTAGATAAATTATAATATTTTTCATTTTCATGCAAATCGCTCATGGTTATAGTCATAGGAAAATTTTTTATTAATTCCTTTACCGT
>CAZRYV010000277.1:0-1672 GCA_964604385.1 uncultured Brachyspira sp. | reverse complement strand
AATACAATACAATACAATACAATAATTTTGCAATAAATATTTTATTATGTTTACAATTTAGTTTAATATATTTTATATTTACGGCAAATTGTATCAAAAATGCATTTGCAGACAATATTTTATATTCTAAATATTTATTTTCTTTCGTAATTTACATGAATTTATATAAATCATTTCTTTCTAAATTAAAAATATTATCAAAATTAAGGAGTATATTATGTCAGTAGAATTAGTAAAGAAAAATGCATTATCGGTAATAGAGGAGGCTTCGAATATCAATACAAGATATAACTTTGATAGTTTGAGCAAAAAACTCTCCGAAATGCCGAATACCGTAAACGATTTTAAAATCAAAGCGCCTTTAATCGGATTATTCAGCGCGGGTAAAAGTAGTATTTTAAATAAATATTTGGATATCAATTTGCCCGTAGGAATAGAGGCTAAAACTTCAGTAGCCTGCGAATTCGTATTCGATACGGATGAATATTTGGAAGTTATATCGGATAATAACGAATCGAATAGAAAAAACATAGAAGAGTTAAAAGATTTAACTATTGAAAATTGTTCTTTTGTTCGCATGCATTTGAATAGTCCTAAATTATTGAATATGAAAGATATTACAATAGTAGATATGCCGGGACTCGACTCGGGTTACGAACAACATAATAAAGCGATAAGAAATTATATAAATTCGGCTTCGTATTTCATAATAATAATGGATATTGAAAACGGAACGATTAAAAAATCCCTTTTAGATTTTTTAAAAGAGCTTAATTTATATAAACTTAATTTTGGATTCATAATCTCCAAATACGAACAAAAATCTCAAGAAAACATTGAAGCTATAATAAAAGATACTAAAGATAAAATATTAAATTTTATAGGAAATGACGCTTCTGTGGGAAAAGTGTCGGTTATGGAATCAGATATCGCCGATTTTGAAAATATGCTTTCAAATATGCAAGTTGAGGATATTGCCAAAAACTGCTTATACTCAAATTTGAAATTAATATTGGAAGAAGATTTATTGAAAGAATTGAATCGTAAATTAAAATACGATAGATTCGACAAAAGCGAAATAGATAAAAATATTCGCGAACTAGAAAAGAAAGCTAGAGATATAGAAAAAAGCATTGAAAAAGAAGCATATTTTATAAAAAATAAAGCAAATAATCAGGTTGTAAGTTCCATAATTTCGGATATTTCCAATACTTTAAGTGAAAACGCCGATATGTTGGTTTCGAAAGCAAAAGAAAATTCTTCTTCTTTGGGAAATGCGATAAATCAATTAATGAGACCCGTTATATCTTTAAGTTCCGATAGACATTTGAAAGAGCTGCTAAAGGAAATATACGGAAGAATTCAGCTAGATTTTAATTCTATAGCGGGAGACCTTCAAATAAATTCGGTTAGTTTTGATAATCTTGATGAAGGCAATAAACAAATAGATGTTGCAATAGATGGTATCATAGCATTGGCTTCTCGATATTTGCCTACTGCTGGTATCACTACAGCTGGAACTTTAACTGCTACTGCCGCTGCTTCAGCATCGATAACAGCTGGTATGGTGGCAATTCCGATAGCTGCGGCTTTAGCGGTAGCTTTTGCTCCATTGATAGTCAAAATTATTAAACAGATTAAAGCAGAATCACGCAATCAAGAAATAAAAAAT
>CAZRYV010000276.1:0-1678 GCA_964604385.1 uncultured Brachyspira sp. | reverse complement strand
TTTTTTATAATTGACTTTTTTACTATAAAATATATCATTAACAAACGGTAAAAAATATTTTATAGTTTTTGTCATTTTCCGATAATAATAAAAATTAAAAATTCGGGGGTATTCATTGGCTATTACCGACGGTTATCAAAAATATAAACAAGTGGAAATAAACACGGCATCTCAAAATAGGCTTGTGGTTATGCTTTATGACGGAGCGATAAAATTCTTGGAAGAAGCTTGCAAGTCTATGGATAAAACGCATGGAACGGAAGAAGTTCATAACAATATAGTTAAAGCTCAAGAGATAATATACGAGCTTTTATCTTCGCTAAATTACGAAGCGGGCGAAATAGCCGATAGATTGGCATCTATTTATACATATATGAATCAAAAATTAACCGAAGGCAATATTTCAAAAACTAAACCTCCCGTATTGGAAGTTATAAAATATCTTAAAGAATTAAAAAGCGCTTGGGCTGCCGTTGAAGAAAAAGCCCTTAAAGGAAATATAGACAAAGGAAGTATGAATAATACAAATAAAGAAAATACCGATTCAAATTTAAATAAATCCTCAAATAATAAAGAAGAGAATTCTGAAAATATTAAATTAAATATTAAAGGTTAATTAATGAAAAAAATAATTCCGTTTTTAATATTTGCGTTTATCGTATCTTGCTCAGATAAAGATATTGAAACGATAGAAATGCATGAAGAAAGAATGAACGAACTTGAAATTCTAAAATATTATAATATACAGGATGTTATGCCTCCGAGAGTAGTCGAAGACGGCGTTTTATTTACTTTTGCAGAAAATTACGATTCGGTTGAAGTTTCGGGAGATTTTAATTATTGGGAAGATAGCATTCCTTTAATTAAAAACTCTTATGGAATTTTTTATTATTTATGGCAGACTCCTTTAAAAGCTGGAAAATACAGTTATAGATACAGAGTTAACGGAGTTTGGATTAACGACCCTATAAATCCGCATTTGGAATACGATGATAATAATCAGGAAATAAGTTATTTTATTTTGGATAAAGATATAGGTTTTTACAACAAAAATCCTCTTTACAATTCGGACGGAACGGTGACTTTTTTCTACAGCAACGATATGGCAAGAGAAGTTATGTTTACTTCCGATAAATTGGGATTCGACAGTTTAAGATATCCTATGATTTATTCCAATAATTTATGGACTATAACTTTAAGAGCGGAATCTGGAAATTATTATTACAATTTTGTGGTAGATAGAGTTTGGGAAGTTGACCCTTTGAATATGAATGTATTTAAAGGAAACGATGGCAGACTTCATTCTCTTGTCGTTATAAATTATAATCAGTCAAATTGATTTACATTAACCATTAATTAAAATAAAAAGAAAATTTAGAAAATGTAAAAAAGAAATAAAATAATAAAGTCTAGCTATAATTATATAACTAGACTTTTTAACGATAATTAAACATATACATCCAACACATTCCCTATACCGTTTTTTTGCCCTTTCGATATAATATTCGCTATTTTATCGATTAATTGAGCAGAATTATAAACATTTAACCCCGCGCTACGCATATGCCTAGTCAAAGGAAACATTTTAGATGAATAAATAGAGTTCACTTCCATGTTTAATCCTCCCGTAATTTATTCACTTTATTATTTTCGGAATTTTATTTTTAAAAATTAATCT
>CAZRYV010000275.1:0-1689 GCA_964604385.1 uncultured Brachyspira sp. | reverse complement strand
TTCCTATTTTTTTGGAATATAAAAGAATGTCGGACGATATAAATAATGTTATTTTTAATTTTTTATCTCAAAGAATTTATATCGGATATCTTGCCGGAATATTGTTGTTTATAGCGGTTTTACTTCTTACTATAAATTTTTATATGAGCAATAAATATATAGAATTATTTTCGTTTATGTTTTTCGTTTTATTTTTAAGTATGTGCGCCGCTTTGATTTTCGATATTGGATTAAAAACCTATCAGAAAGAGAGACTTTTGGTATTTATGAATCCGCAATTAACTCGGTTAAGTTCGGGTTATAATATAATTCAGTCTTTAATAGCCGTAGGAAGTGGAGGATTATTTGGAGAAGGATTTTTAAACGGCAGTCAGTCGCAGTTGAATTTTATACCGCAGCAGGTGAACGATTTTATATTTTCCAATATATGCGAAGAATGGGGATTTGTCGGAAGCAGTTTGGTGGTTATCGCCTATGCCGTGATACTCATTAGAGGAATAACTGTGGCTTATTTTGCAAAAGACAGACTCGGAGCTTTGATAGTTGCGGGAATTATATCTATGTTTTTATGTCATGTTATAATTAATATAGGAATGGTTGTCGGAATGATGCCTATTACGGGATTAACTTTGCCTTTCGTAAGTAGCGGAGGCTCTTCTATTTTAACTTTTTCGATGTCTATAGGGCTTATATTTAATGTCGAAGCGAGGAGATATGTTCACTAAATAAACAATATAAAAAATGTAAAAATATTTAATAAAGTTTCAAATTATGAGAAATAATATTTTAACCGAAAAAATTTTAATAGTCGATTCAAATATAGATTATGCGAAATTTATACAAAACGCTTTAAAAAAAGACGGATATTTATGCTATATAGCGGTATCCTACGAAGAGGCTATTAATTTAACTTATGAAAAAATACCCGATTGCATCATAGTGGATTATATGCTTCCTTTCGGCGGAGCTTTCAGGTTGGCGGAACATATAACGGCTGATAATCTTATAAATAATACTGTAATACTTTTTATGACGGCAAACGACAATAAAGCGGAATGTATAAAATCTTTTGAATGCGGAGCGGACGGATTCTTTCAAAAATCTATCGATACAGATATTTTTTTATTAAAAATGAAATCGTATATAAGATTAAAGAAAGCGATTGAATCAAATATAATGTATATGGATATTTTAAAAAAAGATATAGAATACGCTTCAAAACTGCAAAAAAGCATTTTATCTTACGGAAATACATCCATACCGAAAAACGATATAGCCGTTTATCATTATGCTCCAAACGAAGTATCGGGAGATTATAGCGGTATAAAAGCGATAAATGACGGATGTTATGCGATTTTGCTTGCCGATGTTTCGGGGCATGGAGTGGCGGCGAGCATGCTTACAATATTAATAAAATCTTTTTTCGACTCTCATGCGATTATGGATTCAAAAAATACTTCTCCGTCAATGTTTATAAAAGAACTTAATAAATTTTTTATAGACGAAGGTTTTGATAAAAGTTTATTCGCTTCGGTATTTTACGCCGTATATAATAACGAAACGGGATATTTTCTCTGCTCTTCGGGAGGTTCGCCAAAACCGTTATATTATTCCAATTTCTTTAATAAAATTGATTTTTTAGATATAGAAGGTCCTTTGGTTGGAATGACGGAAGACAGTCAATATAGC
>CAZRYV010000274.1:0-1713 GCA_964604385.1 uncultured Brachyspira sp. | reverse complement strand
ACAAAGGATAAATCGGATATATATATCTAATATATACAATAGGAGTAAATAAAACTACAATTCCTGCTGTAGCAATAGCTGAAAATGAAACGCAAAAAGAATAAATTAATATATCCGAATTAAATCTTTTTGTGAAAATAAAAATTGTATTAAATAAAAATAAAATAAATGACATTATAACACAAAAGTTAGACGGAATATGAATTGAAATACTAAATAAAAGGTCATATATCTTTTCTTTTAATGGAGTAAAAGTTATTTTCTGTTCTTTTTCATTAAACATATCAAATACAGGGTCTGTAATTTGTATATTTATAGAATCAACTGCTGTTAAATGGTTATTAATGGTTATATCTTTTAAACAATACCATGTGAAAAATCTATTAATATGTTTAATATAATTTAATGGATATTTCAATATATATTTTATCCAAACTTTTTTTAGATTATGCAGTTCTTGATTTGCTAAAAATGGTCTTTCTGCTATCCAACCTGTAGAAAAGTTATCAGCATCTATCGGATTTTCATTATATGTATTTTTTACATCTTCAAAAGTTTTACCATTTTCATACCATTCATCAGGTATTAGAGAATCATCATTTGCTGGAACACAACAACCTGCTATTTGTAATAAGAATAAATGATTAGAAGTGTAATTTTCATGTTTAACCCATATAGTGGGAAATATTTTTACTATAGCTACTAAAATAAATGCCCATAATAACATTGACAAAGCGAATAATTTTATATATTTTTTTATATTATTTATCTCTTTATTTTTAAGATACAAATAAGTAAATAAAATAAAAATAGGATAAACAGTAACTATAAAATTATGTCTCCATAAAAGGCTAAATAATAATATAATTCCTGTAAATATTTTTGTTAATATTCTTAAATATTTATTATTTATCTGAACGAATAATTGAAAAAAGACGAGAGAATATAATAACCAAACGAACATTGAAGCGGTGGAATCTTTTACTATAAAGAAATTCATACAGAATATATCTTTTATAAGAAATAATAAATAGAGTAATATTAGTTTTTTAGTCCTAAATCTATAAAATAGTGATATTATTATTAGAACAAGCCCAGAATAAAATAAAAGTAAATTAATTAAAAATAAATAAAAAGAATGAACTCCAAATATATTAAATAAAAAACGCCAAGTTAATGATATTAGAACAGGATGCCAATTCTCATAATAATTATCTAAAGCACATTTAATAGTCCAATAATTATCGTAAGGTGATAAATTACCGGGAAAACCAATCCAGAATTGGAATATAAATAATAAAAATCCAATAACAATAATTAAAATAATAAATCTTTTTTCAGTTAAAAAATTATTGATTATTTTATATGTATTTGTATCTACAATATATTTAGGAATATTATTATATAAATATATTATCAGTATTAATAAGAAAATAAAAATAGAAATAATACTAGGTTTTATTTTTAAAATGTAATTAACATTATCAATTTTATCCTCTTCAATTATTTTACTAGAAACAAAATTCCCATAAGGACTTCCTGCCATATCCATTTCCACTTTTTTAATATAATCAGGCAAATTAGAAAAATCGGGGTAAACGCCGTAGATATCGTTATTTCTAAATACTTTATCATAATATCTAATCCTAAAGTGATAAACATAATTTGTTATATTTTCATTTGTTAGTAAATAATTATTTAAACTTTTTTCAT
>CAZRYV010000273.1:0-1727 GCA_964604385.1 uncultured Brachyspira sp. | reverse complement strand
ATATTTCTGTTTTTTCGTAGCTTTAACTTTAAGCGCTAATCTAGCCATTATTTATTCTCCTTACTTTTAGGTGCGGCGAGAAATGGCAATCCTAAGCGTTCCAATAAGGCTCGAGCCATCTCGTCATTATCCGCTGTGGTTACTATAGTTATATTTAAGCCTTTTACGGCATCTGTTTTATCAAAACTTATTTCCGGAAATATAATATGTTCTTTTATTCCTAAATTATAATTACCGTTTCCGTCAAATCCTCTTCTTGGAATTCCTTGAAAGTCTCTAACTCTAGGCAAAGCTATAAATATAAGTCTTTCTAAAAAATCATACATTCTTTCGCCTCTTAAAGTTACTCTGCATCCTATCGGCATACCCTGACGCAATTTAAAATTCGCTATGGACTTTTTCGCTCTAGTAATAACCGCTCTCTGTCCCGCTATTTGAGTAAGCTCTTCGACTGCGGAATCCACAAATTTTTTATCCTGAACAGCCATCTTTATTCCCATATTGATAATTATCTTTTCTATTTTAGGAACCGCCATAATAGAACTAAGATTCATATCTTTCAATATTGACTGTTTAATTTCTCTTTCGTATCTATCTTTTAATACTGACATAATTAATACCTCTACTTATCGAGAACTTCGCCTGATTTTTTGGAATATCTTTTTAATTTGCCATCGACATTTTTTACGCCGATTCTTGTAGCTTTCCCCGATTTATCGACTACCATTACATTTGACATATGTATATAAGCTTCTCTTTCCACTATACCGCCCTTTTGATTTTCTTGAGATTTAGGCATAGTTTTTTTTATCATATTTATATCTTTTACCAAAACTCTGCCCGCTTTTCTATCGATAGACAATACTTCTCCTCGTTTTCCGCTATTTTCTCCCGAAATTACTTCGACTGTATCGCCTTTTTTAACTCTATATTTAGTATTACTCAAATTCAATTTCTTTATCATTATATTACCCTTATATTATTTCTATATTACTTCCGGAGCAAGCGAAACTATTTTCATAAAACCTTTATCCCTTAATTCACGGGCAACGGGACCGAATATGCGTTTTCCGCGAGGCTCTTTTTTATCGTCCACTATAACGGCGGCATTCTCGTCAAATCGTATATAAGAACCGTCGTTTCTCCTTACTTCTTTTTTTACTCTAACTATAACGGCTTTTACCACTTTTCCTTTTTCAATCGAACAAGTTGGTATAATATCCACAACGGAACAAACGATTATATCACCCAAAGTGGCATATCTGCGTCTGCTTCCGCCCAAAACTTTAATACATTTTAACTTTTTTACGCCGGTATTATCGGCTACATTAAGAGTAGTTGGCGTCTGTATCATCTTACTCTCCTTCAACCGTTTGCGCTATGATTTTTTCTGGAGCATGCTTTTCTCTTTTTAGAACATTCTCCACTTCGCTATCCATAGAATCTTTTTCTACGCGCTCGGCTTTCTTTAATATCTTCAATAATCTAAATTTTTTATCTTTGCTTATAGGTCGGCATTCTATTACTCTTACCAAATCTCCTTCGGCGCATTCGTTTCTTTCGTCATGAACTTTATACCGTTTATTTTTGCTTATAGTTTTTCCGTAAAGAGGATGTTTCTGTCTTATTTCGACTTTTATAACTACCGTTTTATCCATTTTATCAGAAACTACGATTCCTTCAAGCACTCTTTTATATTTTCTCGCTTTACTTTCCACAATAAAACC
>CAZRYV010000272.1:0-1730 GCA_964604385.1 uncultured Brachyspira sp. | reverse complement strand
TAATACAATACTAAAACTTATCATCACAATTAACATTCTTATTACTTTATTCATTCATTACCCCCTGTTTTCTAAACTTCGCAAATATAAGCCCGTTATCGCTATATTTGAATGATTAAGCGCTTGTCTTATTAATTCAATATCTTTTGTCTGCTTATATAATTTAATTGCAAAATAATGCCTTATATCATGTATCGAATAAGAAGCCTTAATTTTGCCTTTTTTATATAACCTTTTTGAACTTCTATAAAATATATTTCGTATCACTTCCGAACTTTTACCTTTGAACGGCTTTTTCAAGTCAAGTTTATTCTTCTTCAAATAATTAAGCGCTTTATCGCTAATATTTCCGCTTATTTCCTTGCCTTTTGAATACGAAAAATATTTTTTCTTTCTAATCTCAATTTTAGGTAAAGCGCCAACTCTTACGCCACATTCGGCAATGAAAACAACTGCCGATTTTATTACCTTATCCGAAATGTTTTCAACTATCATTTCAATTTCTTTTTTGCTTGGAACTTCAATTTTTTTCTTGTTTCGTGCAGGCGGACGCATTTTCGTCCCGATGAAAAAGTTTTCTATCGCAAGCGGATGTCGACGATGCAAAAAAGTAAAGAAAGAAGAACACGCCGATACTATTAATCTAACGCTTAAATTAGAAAGTTTCATTGTTTTTATCTCCATAATAAAATCATCTGCCTCCTTTGCCTTACAAAATAATATATCCATATTTCGTTCTTCGCAATACCTTTCCAAAATATTTATCGCCCTGCCGTATTTTCGTTTCGTCTGCGGACTTTTTAATTGCCGTAAGAATATCTCCTTCTCTTTGGCATAATCTATGGATTGTATCAACTGTTCTTGTTTATAATAGTCAAGCATATTCAAATAATTAGCCTGCTTCATTAACATTAAAGCCTGCTTTTCGGTAATTACGCTTTTCTTATTTGTTTTTTTAACAGTCAAACTATCCATATTTATTGAAAAAATCCGATTTTTGATAAGTGTTGCGGAAACACCTATTACCGCAACACCCTACGCCTTATATTTTGTTTAATTTTATCTAAATTATAATAAAAAAAATTAATTTTCAAATATAAGTTTATCTTTTTTCAATAAAATTATTAGTTTTCAAGTCTTGATTTAATAAGTTTTTTAACCTCCGAACCTTTATAATAAGCAAACTTTCCGTTTCTTAAATGTTTAATCCCGTGCTGTTTCCTTAAAACGACTAAATAGCGCGTATTCTTTATATCTACAAGCTCGCATACTTCTTTTGCGCTATATAAAGTATCGTCTTTAATTCTATTTAAATCTATTGCCATAATTATACCCCTTTTATTTTTAATTTTTTAATATCTATATCTAGTTTATACATTTAATCTTTTATTAATAAATGATATTTTAAATGTCCGTTTTTTAAGAAATAATATTTTATATATCCATTTCGCACCAATATGCAATTCTCTTTGTCGATAAAATATAAATAATGACCTACAGTAGGAACGCCTCCTATATTTAAAGTGAATCTATAATTTGTTTCTTCGCTATTGCTATACGGTTTCCCAATTTGGAACCCTTCAAATGCTACCCCCGTAGATGCCGCTATCGGAATAACACTTCGCTATTGCTATACGGTTTCCCAATTTGGAACCTCTCGGATTTAATCCCTTTCTCTTCAAAAACTCCATAACCATATCTATCTATTGTCAGCTTCCTTCCTGCTTTAT
>CAZRYV010000271.1:0-1751 GCA_964604385.1 uncultured Brachyspira sp. | reverse complement strand
TTCAAATAATTCCTCTTTTTTATTTTTAACATAATCTATTATATTTTCAATTTTAATCTCTTCGCTTTGAGCGGATTTTCTTAATTTGAATTCCACTATTCCTCTCTCCAATGATTTTTTTCCCACAATAATTCTCATTGGAATGCCGATTAAATCGCAATCGTTTAATTTTACTCCGAGTCTTAAATTCCTATCGTCAAGCATAGTTTCAATTCCAATCGAATTAAGCGAATTATAAATTTCAACCGCTTTATTAAAAGAATCTTCTCCTTCTTTATCGACTGCGACTATTATAACTTCGTAAGGCGCTACTGTAATCGGGAAAATTATTCCTTTATCGTCATGATTTTGTTCTATAACGGATGCCAAAGTTCTGTTTAATCCTATTCCGTAAGAACCCATTATTGGAAAAACTTCCTTGTTGTTTTCGTCCAATACCTTAAAATCAAAAGCTTTAGTGTATTTGTCGCCCAATTTAAAAATATGTCCCAATTCCAAACCTTTTTTTTGATATAATTTTTCGCCGCATTGAGGACATTTGTCTCCTTCCTTTGCCATTCTAAAGTCTCCCCAAATATCCGCTTTTATATCTCGTTCTATATTAACATTTTTTATATGAGTATCGTCTTTATTGCCGCCGACTATCGCATCTGAAACTGATTTAACAGAATAATCGGCATAAATTTTTATTTTTTTCTTTAATCCTATCGGAGATGCAAATCCGACTTTTGCTCCCGTAACTTCTTTAACGGTTTCTTCGTCCGCAAGTTCAATTTCGAGTCCGCCCAAAGCGTTGCATAATTTTGTTTCGTTAATTTCCAAATCTCCTCTTATTATAACCGCTATAGTTTCGTTTTCTTCCGTTTTGTATAAAATTGTTTTAATAAAATTATTTGCCGAAGTATCAAAAAATTTTTCCAAATCATTAATCGTTTTTATATTAGGAGTATAAACTTCTTCCAATTTTTTATCGGTATAGAATTTTGCAATCTCTTCGCTTTTAACTTCCGCTTTTTCGACATTTGCCCTATAATCGCAGTTTGAACAGAATATTATAGTCTCTTCTCCCACTTCGCTTAAAACCATAAATTCTTCGCTTCCTTCTCCGCCCATAGCTCCGCTGTCCGCCTTAACGCTCACGGTATTTAATCCCATTCTCTTAAAAATTTTCGTATAAGCCATACTCATATCGTTATAACTTTTATCCAAAGATTCTTTTGTCATATTGAAAGAGTAGGCGTCCTTCATAATAAATTCTTTAGAACGAATAACTCCGTATCGCGGTCTTATCTCGTCTCTGAATTTTGTATGTATTTGATATAAAATTAAAGGCAAATCTTTATAGGATTGAATTTCATTTTGAGCCGTAATCGTAAAAGCTTCTTCATGAGTGGGTCCCATCGCCATATCGATATCGTTTCTGTCTTTTAATCTAAATAATTCTTTTTTGAATCTTTCCCATCTTCCCGAAGGCGTTAGCAAAGTTTTTGAAACGAGCAAAGGCATTATGCATTCGTTTGAGCCTATAGCTTCCATCTCTTCTTTTATTATATTCGATATTTTATTTAATACTCTCACTCCCAAAGGCAAATAAGAATATAAACCGTTCGATATTTTTCTTGCCAAAGCGGCTCTAATCATTAATTTATTCGATTCTATGATTGCATCGTTTGGAGCTTCTTTCAAAGTCGGCATAAAGAGTTTTGATAAACGCATAATATTTCCTTAATTTAAACAGAATTTTGATTAAT
>CAZRYV010000270.1:0-1779 GCA_964604385.1 uncultured Brachyspira sp. | reverse complement strand
AAATATTTTAAATTAAAATATAGTTAATTTTATATTGCTAGACGAATCGCCGTTTTATTGTAATAGTAAAGTAAAAATTAATTTAACCATTGATATTTTTTACTATTTATTTATAATAATCTTAAAATTAATTGTAATTCTTAATTAACGGAAAATTTAAAATGCTGATAAATTCTACATTACATGGATTGCATTAAAAGATGGAAAAACTAAAAAATTGTTGGAATGAATTTTTAGAAATTTTGGAAACAAAAGAAGAATATAACGCCATTACTCTTTTGGAAAGTTCTAATTTTATAATTGATGAAAATAATAATCCTACCATAGTTTGTTCGGGAGATTTTGCGGCTACTCATATTAAAAAAGATTTTCTTAAAAGGATAGAGGATTTTTTTAAAGATAAATGCGGAAACGATATAGGCATTAAAATTATAGTTGATGCCGATTTTATTAAATATAATAAGTATAATGAAGATAATAATCTTGATGATAATCTTAAAATAAAAGAAGAAATTTCAGAAGATAATATTATTAAAAATAATGCTAATTTAGTAAAAAAAATCGATAAATCAAATTTAAATAAAAAATTTAGTTTCGATAATTTTATTCAAGGCAATAATAACAGATATGTTTTTGAAGCGGCAAAATTAGTTTCTTCAAAATCGGAAATAGAATATAATCCGCTGTATATTTACGGAAGCGTAGGAATTGGGAAAACTCATATACTTCAGGCGATAGGAAATAATTATTTGGAAATAAACAAAAATGCAAAAGTGCTTTATATAGACGGGAGCGGTTTTAGAGACGAGTATATTCATGGACTTCAAATTAAAAAGCCCGATATTTTCAAAAAAAAATATAAATCCCTCGATATGTTTTTACTTGACGATTTGCAATTGCTTGAAAGTGCTCAGGAAACTTCGAAGGAACTTTTTGAAATTTTTCAGACTTTGGATAATGCAGGCAAACAGATGGTATTTGTAAGCGACAAACCTCCAAAAGAATTGAGAAACATTGAAGCGAGACTTAAAAACAGATTTGAAAAAAGTTTAATACTCTCTATAGAACCTCCGCAGTATGAAACGAGACTTGCGATTATAGAAAGAAAGTTTAAAGATTTGAATACTTCCGTAAACGAAGAGATTATGAAATATATGGCGGAAAATATTACTACGGATGTTCGTAAAATCGAAGGTGCTATAAGAGCTTATTTGTCGGTTAGAGATATAATGAAAATTACTCCAAGCGTGAAACAATGCGAAGAGATGAATATTTTTAAGGATTATTTTACAAGCAAACCTAAATTGCAAAACGCTACTGTAAGAGAGATAAAAAAAATGGTTTCGGATTATTATGGAATTGAAATTTCTTTATTGGACGGCAAAGACAGAACTAAATTTATATCGAAGGCGAGACATATTGCAATGTATTTAGCATGCGAATATTCAAAAAAATCCATAACGGAAATAGGTTTGGATTTTAACAGAGACCATGCTTCCGTGATACATGCAAGAGATAAAATTAAAGAAGAATTAAAATCTAAAGGCTTTTTATCCGTTGAAATAGAAAATATAATATCGGGTTTTAATTCTGATAGATGAAATATTTTTATTATATGTTTATATGGTATTGACTTTTATTTTATTTTGTATAAAATAAGCAGAGTATTATTATGTTTATTTAATGTAATAATACGATTTTTTCATAAACCTCCTTATAATTCCCACTGCGGGTTTTCCCACAGTGGGATGCTTTTATTTTGGCTTTAATTTTTATTTT
>CAZRYV010000269.1:0-1785 GCA_964604385.1 uncultured Brachyspira sp. | reverse complement strand
ATAGTATTATTAGGTTTATTGTTATTGGTGACTTTTATTCCTTCGGTAAGTTTATTCTTACCTAAATTAGCTGGTTTATTAAATTAATTAAGGTATTAAAAATGAAATTAAATATTAATAATCTCAATAATAAATATTTTTGGAAAAATGCAAATATAGAGATTCCTAAATATGATATAAGTAGAGTTAGAGAAAACACAAATGAAAATCCGACTTGGATTCATTTTGGGGCTGGAAATATATTCAGAGTTTTTTTGGCAAGAATATCGGACAGTTTATTAAACGATAATTTAATCGACAACGGCATAATAGCGGTAGACACTCATTCTACGGGAAAAACGGACGACTACGATATGCTAGAAAAAATTTATAAACCGTTCGATAATCTCGCTCTTTTAACTCTAATAAAAAATAACGGAGATATAAACAAAAAAATTATCGGAAGTATAACGGATATTTTACATGCCGATTTTATTAATTATTACGAACCGTTAAGAAAAATATTTATTTCAAATTCTCTACAAATAGCTAGTTTTACGATAACGGAAAAAGGATATTCTATAGAAAGATTATCTGAAAAAGATTTGAATTTTCAAAACGATGAAAAAAACCTTTCAAATATAATGGCTATGATAACAAAATTACTCTTTGAAAGATACAAAAACGGCGCTCATCCGATTTCAATGTTAAGTATAGACAATTGCGCAAATAACGGAGATAAACTTAAAGAAGTAATTATGTTTATCGCTGGCGAATGGTTAAAAAAAGATTTTGTTCAAAAAGAATTTATAGAATATTTGAAAAATAAAGTTTCTTTTCCTTTAAGTATGATTGACAAAATAACTCCTCGCCCTTCTAAAACCATATCCGCAAAATTAAAAGAATTAGGTTTGGAAGATACCGAAATTTTTAAAGTTGGAAATAATCAATTTGCATTTTTTGTTAATGCAGAAATTCCCGAATATTTGGTAATAGAGGATAATTTTGCTAACGGAAGACCGCCTTTTGAAAAAGCTGGAGTTTTTATGACGGACAAAATAACCGTTCAAAACTCCGAGAAAATGAAAGTAACCGTATGTTTGAATCCTCTTCATACCTCTTTGGCAATATTCGGATGTTTATTTAATTATAATTATATATACGAAGAGATGAAAAATCCTCTCTTAAAAAAATTGATTGAAAGATTGGGTTATAACGAGGGCATGAAAGTAGCGGTAAATCCTAAAATTATAAATCCCGAGTTTTTTATAAAAGAGGTTATAGAAGAAAGATTTACGAATCCTTTTATTCCTGATTCGCCTCAAAGAATAGCTTGCGATACATCTCAAAAAATCCCCGTTAGATTCGGAGAAACTTTAAAATCTTATGTAGAAAAAAAATTAGATACTTCAAATTTAGTGGCGATTCCGATTACTATAGCGGCTTGGCTCAGATATTTAATGGGTATAGACGATAACGGAAACGAAATAAATATAAATCCCGACCAATGTTAAAAGAATTGCAAACTCATATATCGAAAATAAAATTTAAAGATGTCGAAAGCGTAAAAGATAATTTGCATCCTATACTTTCAAATAAAAATATTTTTTTAGTAGATTTATATAATCCTAATATAAATTTGGGGCATAAAATAGAAAATTATTTTAAAGAGATGATAAAAGAAATTGGCGCAATAGAAGAATGTTTGAAAAAATACATAGTATGATAGATAATGTAATTTAATTGATATTGATTTATTATTTAAGTAGAAAATAAAATTATGATAATTACTATAAGATGGTTAGT
>CAZRYV010000268.1:0-1792 GCA_964604385.1 uncultured Brachyspira sp. | reverse complement strand
TATTTGAATATGCCAATAAAAAAGCGGCATAGAATGTTTATTTAATTGTCGGAATAATTGTTTTTTATATTATATATTTTATAATTAAAGGAATTAATTTTGAGAACGATAAGGCTCGATATAGAGGATAGAGAAAAAAGTTTTTTATCGCCCGCCGCATCTTTTTCTGCGAAAAGCAAAGGAGCGGAGTTTAAAAGAGAAAAAGACGATATAAGAACTCTATATATGCAAGATAGAGATAGAATAATTCACAGCGAATATTTCAGAAGATTGAAAGATAAAGCTCAAGTTATCATGCTTTCGGTGGGAGATTTTAGAACGAGGCTTACTCATACTTTGGAAGTTATGCAAATAGCTCGAAGTATAGCGAGGGCTTTAAGATTAAACGAAGATTTAACGGAAGCGATAGCATTAGGACATGATTTGGGACATTCGCCTTTCGGACATGCGGGAGAAAAAGCGATATCAAAATATTATAAAGGATTTCATCATTCGACTCATTCTTTAAGGGTAGTAGAGCATTTGGAAAGAGGAAAAGGACTCAATCTTACTTTTGAAGTGAGAGACGGAATAGTAAAACATACAAAAGGCAAGAGCGGAAAATTAATCGCCGATTCTTCGGGACCCGCCACAAACGAAGGAATATTGGTTAGAATATCCGATACCATAGCATATTCGAATCATGACATAGACGATGCAATAAGATACGGACTTTTAAAAGCAGAAGATATTCCTAAAAGTATAACCAAAGTTTTGGGGCATAGCTACGGCGACAGAGTGGACGCTATGGTTATGGGAGTAATAGAAGCGAGTATGGAAAAAATGGAAATCGATATTGACGATAAAGTATTAAAAGCGATAAACGATTTAAGAGCTTTTATGTTTAAAACGGTTTACGAGAGCAAGATTATATTGGAAGATTCTGAAAGAGTTTATAGAATAGTGTCCGTAATTTTTGAACATTTATTAAAACATAAAGAAATTATCGAAGAAGACAAATTATTTAAAAAAGCAAATATTCCATATAAAAACGATGAAGAGCTGATAAAAGATTATGTGGCGCATTTGACAGATTCTGAAGCGATAGCCTTGCATAAAAAAATAACTTACGGAAAATTTAATTATCTTTAATTGACATTATTTATTATTGTTTAGTATTTTTATCTAAAAAATCGGATATTTCATTTGATAAATTTTCCATAAACAATATTCTTTTATTTACTGTATTTACGAAATAATTATAAAATACTACGGAAGGAATCGCTATTATAAGTCCGGCGGCGGTGGTAAGCAAAGCGTTTGCGATACCCGAAGCCAAAGCCGTAGGGCGTCCGCTTCCGACTGTTGAAATAACTGCAAATGATTGAATCATTCCGAGTATTGTTCCGAGAAGTCCAAGTAACGGAGCCACAGTCGATATTGTCGAAAGGGCGGCGATAAATCTTTCCAATTTCGGAAGTTCTTTATTCGCTTGACTTTGCATTGATTCTTTCGGTATTTTTGTATTTTTTAATCCTGCGTTTATGATATTCGATAAAGGAGATTTGCTCGTTTCGCATAAAGCTATAGCCGCTTTTATTTCGTTGTCTTTAACTAATGATATAATTTTTTGCGACAAGGATTCGTCCGAAGATTTTATTTTAGTAAAATAAATAATTCTATCTACTATTATCGTTAATGCCATTACGGAAGATATTAAAAGTCCTATCCAACATAAAGTCATAGCCGCATTGATTAAAGTATCCGCATTAAAAATACCATTCATTTAAAAATTTCTCCGTAATAATTAATT
>CAZRYV010000267.1:0-1857 GCA_964604385.1 uncultured Brachyspira sp. | reverse complement strand
AAATTTATTTTTATTATTTGTCAATACCGTTAATTATTTGACAAATTATTTATAAAAGTATATCTTTATTATAAACGCTATAATATTTTTACAGTCGTTTTTCATTAAAAATGAAATATTAAAATAAAATATAAAGATAAAATAAAATATTAAAAATTGGGGATGCATTTATTTATGAGAACTTTAATTATTAAGACTATTAAAACTATTAAAACAAAATTTATAATCGGTTTATTTTTGACAATAAATTCTATTTTATTTTCTCAAAACATTCAAAATACAAACAATATCAATACGAACAATACAAATTCGGGAAAATACGGAGTTTTAAGCGCATCTTTAGAATTAGTCGCATACGGAAGAATGAGCGATTTAATAGAACAAACGGGAAACGAAGATACTTTGGGAGTTTTATTATACGGAGATTTGAGCTATATTAAAGAATATAAATACGCTTCAATCGGAGCGGATATTAACGCAAGATTTTACGAACCTTTATCGCATAAGGCGAGATTCTACAAAGATATGTCCCCCCCCCTATTTGATTTCTCAAAATTGAATTTATCCGTAAATTTTAAATATATTGGAATCAGAGTCGGAGTTTTGGAAGTCTATACGAAAAATATTCCAATGACTTCTTATTTCCCGACTTTATTTTATTATCATACTGTAAGCACCAATAAAGCTACGATTCTTTCGGGACCGAGAGATTTGCCGATAGGATACGGAACTCAATTAATTCCAAGATACGATACGGGAATAATGCTAGAATCGAGTTTTTACGGAGTGTTTATAGGAGTGGGAATGGTTAACGGCGAAGAAGGACTCGATGCAAACTCTTCAAAGGGTTTAATGGCAAAAATTTCATACAGCAACGATTATGTCAATACGGGAGTTGCGGGAATAGTTAGTCAGTTAGGTTCTATACCGATAAAAGAATGGGACGATAGTATCAATGCGTTTTTCTATTTTAGAAATGGCAGAAACGGAAGATTTACAATCGGAATTGAAGGTTTTTGGTTTAGACATGGAATAAGGGACCATAACGAATATTTGCCTTCAAGAAGAAATGATACAACTGCTGGTAATGGTAGTCAAAATGGAAATGAGAATTTTAAAAATGAACATCATTACGACAGCGGATATTATACGGATTTTTCGATTCAAACTTTCAAATCGAGAGAACCTTTTTACGCTATGAGCGGATTTATATTTTTTGAAGCGAGACGATTATGGAAATTCGATATAACGGCGCATTTTGGAGTTTACGATAATAATATTTATTCAGATTCCGAAGATATTTATCAACTTAAATACAGAGCTTTTTTGAAAATAACTTTAAATGTAACGGACGATTTCAAAATAATGCTTTCGGATACTTTTACTTACGACCCGGTATTTAAAAATAATTATCAGTATTACGAATTAGAAGAAAGAAATCAGGTTGGCGCCATATCTTATGCCTCTAAAGACGGAAAACATTATACAGTCGATAACGATTTTTATTTGGGATTGAGCTTTAAATTCGGAGGCGTTTGGGGAAAGTAGAGGAAGCGATAGAATAGCTATAGAATAAAATAAAAATATAATTATTGACAAAAAATACAATTAATACTATAATATATACTAACAATTTCACGGGATGTAGCGTAATTGGTTAGCGTACCTGCTTTGGGAGCAGGGGGTTATGAGTTCGAGTCTCATCATCCCGAAATGCGCTAGTAGCTCAATTGGATAGAGCAACAGCCTTCTAAGCTGTGGGTTACAGGTTCGATTCCTGTCTGGCGCGAGTGGCTTTTTCTCTAATATAAATTATAATACGGCGAATGTAGCTCAGTTGGTTAGAGCGCCAGATTG
>CAZRYV010000266.1:0-1875 GCA_964604385.1 uncultured Brachyspira sp. | reverse complement strand
GATAACTTTTATGAATATTTTTTGTTTTACCAATAAAGGCGCAAATTCGATAATAAATAACGACACGATATTATTTAATAGCGAGGCGATATACGGAAATCCGCTTATAATAAACGAACAAAACAATTACAGTCATTTTATTAATTCGGCGGAAGGTTCGGCAATAGGATTGGTAGCTGACGGTTTGGGAGATAATTTTGCCTCAAAATTGGCTGTCGAAATTTATAATGAAAATTTTTTAGATTTAATAGAAATTGTTGGCGAGAGAGAAGCGGTAAATTGGATAATGCATAATTTTATTAAATTGGAAGTAAACGCCGCAAAAGAATCTGCAGACGATAAAAATAAAGCTATGTCGGGCGCTTCTATAGCCGGAATATTGTATCATAAATTCGCAGGGGTTTTCGTTTTTCATGCGGGAGATTCAAAAATTTTTGCAGTAGATAAAGATAAAGCGATTCAAATAACAAAAGACCATACGAACGGTTACGCTTTGGAAAATTGCGCATGCGCCGGAGGAGGACATTATATAGCGATAGAAGGAGCGAGAAGAAATAAAAACCATAATTATTTTATCGCCACAAATTCTATGTGCGAATTTTTATCCGAAAAATACTCTTCCGTTGAAGAAGGAGTTTATAATATAATTAAATTAAACGATGCGGAAAAATCTATAAACGAATTAAAAGCATTATCTAAAGATTACGGGGAAACTATCACCGCTTTGGGATTAATGAATATTTTTGAATAATTACTTGTTCTTTTAAATAAAATTATAAAAAATAAAAAAATAAAATTTGCTTTTTTTATAAACTATGATATAATTTTTTGATTAATTGGGCTCGGATGATGGAATTGGTAGACATAGCAGATTTAAAATCTGCTGGTCCTTGCGACCGTGCCGGTTCGATTCCGGCTCCGAGCAAATTAAATAAAAAAATACAAATTAAAAATAAATAAAATAATAAATAATTACAAATAAAATAATTATAAAAATTAAAAAATATGATAAATAATCATGATAAAATTTCTAAAAAGAACGCCATAATTCTTGCCATAGGACTCGCTATATTTGCCATAAGTTTTCTTTTTATATATATGGTTGGCAACAGTCCCGAAGGTTTTATGGGATTTTTGGCTCCTTTTACCATGTTGGTTGGAATTATAGTATTAGTTATAGGATTTTTATATAAAGCGGATTCTTAAATGACATTTGTAAATCCACAATTTTTATTTATACTTTTTGTAGTTCCGATTATAATATTGTTATATATCAAAACAAGAAAAAATCATTCTTATTCCGTTTCGCATCCGCGGGTAAGTATGTCTAAAGTTTTGAAGTCGAGATATTATGTAAAAGATATTCCTTTCTCTCTTATAATAATTGCTCTTTCTATGTTGGTTATAGCTTTGGCGAGACCGGTTAAAACGGAACATTTATCCGATATAAACGGAGAGGGAATATATATTTCTTTAGTAGTCGATGTTTCTCCTTCTATGATGGCGGAGGATATGACTCCCACAAGACTCGAGGCTTCAAAAAAGACTATGATTGATTTTATAAAGAAAAGAAATTTTGACAAAATAAGTTTAGTCGCATTTGCTTTAAGGGCTTCCGTTTTGATGCCCGCAACTTTTGATTATATTGCTTTGGAAAATGAAATAAAAAAAATAGAAATAGATAGAGAAGGTTCTACCTCAATCGGACTCGGAATAGCCACAGCTGTAGATATGTTAAGAAATATTAAAAGCAATAATGAAAAAATAATAATACTTCTCACGGACGGCGAAAATAATTCGGGCTAGATAGACCCGAGATTTGCATCGTAGATAGCGTCAAAATACAATATAAAAGTATACACAAAAGGAATAGGA
>CAZRYV010000265.1:0-1885 GCA_964604385.1 uncultured Brachyspira sp. | reverse complement strand
CCGCCATTTGTCGTAATCAAGTCTGCACCGCCTGATTGACTTTGCGACAAATTGGGGTCAAGTTTTTCATTCGAACAACTAACCACAACCGTTAAAGCAACTGCTAAAAATAATGTAATGAGCTTTTTCATTTTAAGCCCCTCCTTAAAAAATTAAATTATCTGTTTAAATAATAATAAAAATATTGAAATAGTCAAGCACTTTTTTTTATTTTTCTTTACATTTTTTTTTTTTTGAATATAAATTTTTTTTACAATTCTATTCTTTTCTTTAATAATATAATTATAATATAATATGTAATTTTTAATTTTCGCTTACGAGTTTTATAAAATCGTCTGCCGTCATAATTTCTACTCCCAATTCTTCCGCTTTTTTCAATTTACTTCCCGCTTTTTCGCCAACTATAAGTATATTTGTAGTTTTTGATACGGAAGATTGCACGGTGGCGCCGAGTCTTTCTGCCATTTCTTTTGCCGAAGTTCTCGTAAAACCTTCGATAGAACCCGTTATAACCACATTTTTGCCCGTTAATTTTGATTTAACAACGGCAACTTTTTCAAAAATCGGTTCTACTCCAACTTCAAGTAAATCGTCAATTATTTTTTTAGATTTTTCTTTATTTAAAAAATAGTAAATACTTTTTGCTCTTATCTCTCCGATTCCTTCAATATTCTCCAAATAGTCTATCGTAGATTTTTTGAAATTTTCTATTGAAGTAAAATATTTTGCAAGTAAATCGGCTGTAGTCTCTCCAACTTGTCTCATTCCCAAAGAATATATAAATCTTTTCAAAGTCGTTTTTTTACTTTCTTTTATGGAGTTTAACATATTTTCCGCTAATTTTTCTCCCATTCTTTCAAATTTATGCAAATCGGATTTTTTAATTTTGTAAATATCGGCTGGAGTTTTAACGAGTCCGCTTTTTGTAAAAATCGCTATCCATTCTTTTCCGATTCCTTCGATATTCATAGCCGCTTTTGAAACGAAATATTCTATATATTTTGTAATCTTACTCGGACATTCTTCATTAATACAACGAACTATAACATCGCCATCGGTTATAGCGGTATCTCCTCCACAAACGGGACATTTATTTGGAAAAACAAATTCTTTGCTGTCTTTCGGACGCTTATCCAAAACTACTCTGACAATTTTTGGTATAACATCTCCCGACCTTATAACTACTACCGTATCTCCTATTCTTATGTCTTTTGATTTTATTTCGTTAGGATTATGAAGAGTGACATTTGAAACTATTACGCCTCCAACTTGAATGGGTTTTAATTTTGCAACGGGAGTTAATGCGCCAGTTCTTCCCACTTGAACTTCTATATTATTTAATAAAGTTTCTTTTTCTTCAGGTTTGAATTTAAAAGCAACTGCAAATCTTGGAGCGCGTGATAAAAATCCTAATTTTTCTTGCGATTTAATATCGTCTACTTTAATCACGAGTCCGTCAATCTCATAATCCATTTTATTTCTTTTTGTTTGAATATCGCCGTATATTTTTAAAACTTCTTTTGCGTCTATATTAGGATGAACTCCCTCTACCGTAAAAACCAAATCCGATAAAAACTCCATCGATTTATATTAGTTCGTTAAATTAAAGTCTTTATAATTTTCAATTTGATATGCTAAGAATTTTAATCTTCTCTTTTTGCTTTCTAAACTGTCTAATTGTCTCAAGCCTCCCGAAGCTGCATTTCTTGGATTTGCAAAAGGAATCTCTTCAAGTTCTTCTCTCTCTCTATTTAAAGCCTCAAAATCTTTTTTCGTTATCAAAGCCTCGCCACGCACTATAAGTTTATTTTTTTCTTTAATATTTTTTGGAACATTATTCATTACTTTAACATTATTTGTAACATTCTCACCAATCTGTCCGTCT
>CAZRYV010000264.1:0-1887 GCA_964604385.1 uncultured Brachyspira sp. | reverse complement strand
AGCGACAGTTTTATTTTCTCTCGCCATTTATTATATCTATAATCTCAATGCATTTCATATACATTCTTGGAATATGAAAAGGTCCTTTATACATATTGCCTTTTAAATCGGTCGAGAGGCTTCCGTCTCTATGCAGATAACCGAACCATTCTCCGTATTCTTTATCTATAAATTTATTCGTATATTCTTTTACCATATTATGCATTTTCAAATATTTTTTATCTTTGGAAAAATAATAAGCGTAAAGAGTCGCAATCGCCGCTTCCGTTTGGGGCCACCAAAATTTCATGTCATGCCAATAATCGCTTTTGGGTTTATTTAAAACATCCATAAATTGTATTATTCCGCCAAATTCTTTATCCCAACCCCATTCCCACATCCAATCAAAAATTTTAATTCCAAGTTCTATTAAATCTTTATCGTTATCTCTCTCCATAGCTTCTCTTAATATAAACCAAGAGGCTTCTATAGAATGTCCCGGATTAAGTTGTCTTCCCTCGAAATGGTCTTGCAAAGTTCCATCGGGATTGCATTGTTCCAAAACGGCTCGTTTTTCTTCGTATAAAAATGTTTTCACTTGAGATAAAAGTCCGTCTATATATTTGTTATAATATTCCTTATTTTCCGTATCCGCTTTTCTCAATTCTTGAACGGTCGCAAGCATTATCATAGGAGGTCCGAAAGATATTGTCGGTCTTTGATTAATATCAAATTTCGGAATAAGCATATTTTTAATTTTTTCTATTCTTTCTAAAAGTTCCCTTGCTCTCTTCGTATAACTTTTATCTCCGCTCGCCCTAGAGTAAGAAGCCATAGCTATTATGCAAAATGCTTCTGAAAAATAATACCTTAATCTCTTTATAACGCATTTTCCGTCTTCGGTTACTCTAAAAAACATTCTGTTGTCTCCGTTTTTATCGAAACAATGTTTTTCCAAAAAGTCTATTCCCGATTTTGCGGCATTTAAATATTCTTCGTTTTTTTCAAAGTCGGCGTAAAGAGTCGATAATACCCAAGCGAATCTTCCTTGAAACCATACCGATTTATCTCTGTCTATAATATTTCCTTTTCTGTCGAGCGCAGTCCAATAACCGCCATTTTTTTTATCGAGTCCGTTTTTTAACCAAAATGGAATTATATTTTCCTTAAGCATGTATAAATATTCTTTTTTTAATTCTGACAAATTATTTAAAGTATCCATAAAAACTTCCAAATTTTAATTTTTTTATTTTTAATTTAATCTTATTTAATTTTTATTTTAAATTAAATTAATTTATTTTTTAAATTATACTATAAAACCTAATAAAACGAAATATAATTTTTTGTTTATTATTTTATTTATTATTTTTGTTTTCTTTTATTCTTATTTATTATCTTGTTTATTATAGAATCTTGCAATATTGCAGGTTTTTTTATGTTCGTCCATAAGAATATTTACTATTTCGTCCGCTCTGTTATTTTCTTTATTTTCAGAATGTCCTTTAACTTTTATAAACTCTATATTATGTTTTTTGGATAATTCTATTAATTTAGTCCAATATTCTTTATTTTCAACGGGCTTTTTGTCGCTTTTAATCCAATTATTTTTTTGCCAAGCGTAAATCCAACCGTTCATTCCGTTAATAAGATAAGCGCTGTCGCTATAGACTTTAATGTTATGAATTTTTTTTAATCTTTCGAGAGCCTTTATAACGGCTTTCATTTCCATTTTATTATTTGTGGTATTCTCTTCGCTCTCTCCGATTTCAAGACGCAGATTATGTTTTTCGCTTATCAGAATCGCAGCCCAAGCTCCGAGTCCGGGATTTCCTCTGCATCCGCCGTCCGTATATATTATAATATCATTTTTCATTTAATAAATTTATAAGTTTGTTTTTTATATCGGCT
>CAZRYV010000263.1:0-1934 GCA_964604385.1 uncultured Brachyspira sp. | reverse complement strand
GGTCGATAATTTCTAAATCTTTAACTTCTTCAAAATTAAAATCGGTTAGAGTTGCATTAACTAAATTCTCTAATAAATCTTCGTTTCCATTTCTGCCGAGTAGGTATCGGGCGAATAAGTCTGATAATTTATAAATGTCTTTCATAATTCTATTATACTAAAAAATTAATCGTTTGTCAAAAAAATAAAGGGAATTTTATTTTGTGTGGATTGCTTCGACAATAAATTGGCTCGCCCACTCTGTGCGTCTCGGCAATAACGATTTAAATAAACTTTACAATGAAAAAAATATAACAAATAAAAATTTTATTCAAAAGATTTATATTTTTTTACGCTGAATTTAACCGTTCTTTTAAATCCTTTTGCAATTCTAATTATTCCGTAATAAAATCCGAGTCCATAAAAGAAATGCGTTATAAAAAACATATAGGGAAAAACGAAAAAACCTTTTATTTTTCCTATAAATCCTTTTTCTTTTAATGCGGATATAATTCCTATAAACAAAGTCGTTATAGAATATAAAATTAAAGGAATAAAATAAACGGCTATATAATTTATTTTTGTAATCATAAAAATAATAAAAACTATCGGCGAAAGCATTATATAAGAGCTAAAGAATGCGGGCAGAGTGAATATTAAATTCTTTTTATTAAAATCTCTGTAAAGCTGTTCGAATCTTCCTCTTCCGTAATTTAGAAGCATTTTTACATATAATCTTAAACTGCTTCTTGGCGGTCTTATAACCACTATTTGAGGGTCATACATTAATTTATAACCGAGCGAAAGAATCTTGTCTATCAAAGCGTTCTCTTCGTTCGGATATAAATTCTCGTTGAAAAGTCCCGCCTCCAATAATACATTTAATCTTATAAATAAATTGCAAAGTATAACATCTCTGTCCGTTCCTTCTCTATAGGAAGATTTATTCATACTATATCTATTGGCTATTGGTCCTACGGCATAATAGGATTTCATGCATTTGTCAATATATCTTTCTTTTGAAGAGCTTGTCTTATGAATCGCAGGTCCTCCAACTATCGCTATATTTTCGTTCGATTCGAATATTTCAACGGCTTTTTTTATATTATTAGGATTAACCATAGAATCGTTGTCTATAAAATAAACTATATCTCCTGACGATTTTTTTATGCATTCGTTTCTTTGAGCGGTAGGATGAGTTCCTTCGGCTTGAAAAATTTCGATATTATTTTTATCGTAGTAGGACATATATATTCCCGCAAGAGTGTTTTCGATATTCTCTCCAATTCTATGAGGAATAATTACTGTTACTTTTAACGACATCGATTACATTCCCATCTGTCTGAAATATGCGGTTCTCAAACTTGTAGCCATCGCTTCGGGACTAGTAGGATTGCATGATGCCCAAGCGCCCGTTTCCGAAGAAGCGTTGAATTTCTGTTTTTCTTTGCTTCTCATAGGCGGGAAAAATTCTATATGATAACGCCAAATGCTTTTATAATTAAAACCGTCATTAACGGGAGCGCTAAACATACACATCATATAAGGAAATTTCATGTCGAATAATAAATCCAAAGTTGTAGTCGCTTTTTTTAACGCATCCGCCAAAGATACAGTTTCTTTTTTATTGAAATTATTAATCGCCACAACATTTTTTTTAGGCATAATCATTATTCCGTAAGGATATTCGCTTGCAAAAGGCAAAAAACATACAAAATGTTCGTTTTCAAAAATTATTCTTCTTCCGTCCTCGATTTCCTGATTAAGCATATCTTCGAATAAGCATTTCTGATTGATATTATAATAAGACGAAGCCATTTCTATTTTTCTTCTTACTCTTAAAGGAATCCAACTATAACCGTAGATTTGTCCATGAGGATGAGGCATAGTCACTCCCACAACCTCGCCCTTATTTTCAAAAGGCATGATAGATTTAAATTTTTTATTTTTTGCGA
>CAZRYV010000262.1:0-1971 GCA_964604385.1 uncultured Brachyspira sp. | reverse complement strand
AGTCTGCCAAAGAAATAAAGATTCTTCATTCTTTTCGCTTCTTTAAGATATTTGTTGTAACACTTGTCATTATTTGTATTGTTTATTGGATAATACCTTTCGCATTTATTATCTTCTGTGGAAAAAGCCTGCGGATATTCTATCGATATTATTGTCTTACTCGACTTCTCATCCAAAAAATATTTATGCTCCGTTATCCGAGTGAAATCATAATCGTTAGGATAATTAGTCACCGCAGTATTTTGATAATATTCTTTATTTATTTTTCTAATATCGAACCTCAAACTTCTGTAAGGCAACTCGCCATAGCAATAATTAAAATATTCGTCTATCGCTCCCGTATAGAAGATTGATTTGAAATATTTCAATTCCTTCTCTTTCAATTCTTTTTGTAATTCTACATAATCCGTATTCAATCTAACGGTAATATTTTTATGCGTCAAAATATTCTCTATTAATTTTGTATAACCTTCTTGCGCTATCGCTTGATATTTATCTTGGAAATATCTATTGTCATTTGAAATATAAATTGGAACTCTCGCCGTAACGCTTCTGTCTAACTCTTCGGGCTTTAATCCCCATTGCTTAATCGTATAATTCTTAAATACATTATCATAAACAAACTTACCGATAAATCGCAAATCCTTATCTCTACTCTGTTGAAACTCCAAGATTGAAACCTTTACGCCATAACCGTATCTAGATATTAATTTCTCTTCTAATCTCTCTGCCATAGAAGGAGAGAATAATTCCCTTAAAGTTTTTAATGTGAAAGGAAGCGAAACTCTATTCCCTTCGATTATCACATTAGGTTTGAGATAAAAATAATGCCACTTTGTAAAGAGCGATAGATAATCCCACACTTCTTTATTATTCGTATGGAATATATGCGGTCCGTATTTATGAACCGTTATTCCCGTCTTATCATATTTATAATCATAACAATTCCCCGCTATATGTCCTCTCCTGTCGATAATTAATACTTTTTCGTTTAATCTGTCGGCTATCAGATTAGCCAAAATACTGCCCGATATTCCCGCTCCAACTATCAAATACATTTCAGTCGCTCCTTTAATTTAATCGTTAATTTGAAAAACAGAATATGGATATACGCCCTTCTATGCTCTTTTGTCTTTGTAATATTGATTCTAAAAATCTTCTGCGGATAATTCCGAACTCTTATTATTGCCGTAAACGCTTTATAGCAGAAAGTAATTAAAGAATATTTAAATAATTTCCTCTCCCACGCTCCGCTCGCCTCCAATAGATTAGAGTAGATGAAGTTTAGTATTTTCAAGTTTGAGGCGGAAGAATGAAAATATTTCAAGCTCTCTTCGATATATTTATCTTTATTCATTTTATACAAGCTCTCAAAATATCCGTCAAAATTATTGAAAGGATTGATAAAAGAATATTTCAAATCTCTAATGATATACAAAACCCAAGAATAACGGTAAATATTCCAAATACCTTGAGAGACTAAAAAATCTCTTAACGAATTGTAGGAGATATACAAATCTTTGAATCGAATGTCTAATTTCTCAGAACATATTTTCTTCGTTGTCAATTCTTCTTCGTCAAATATCAAAGTCATTCTTTTGGGATTATTTTGATAATAGTAGTAGAAAATATCCGAAACCGTCCTGTATCTTCTAACAAAGAATAAAATAAATAGATTAAATATCCAATCGTCCGCTATCGAGGTTTTCTCCTTCGGCATAAACTCCGCTCCCTTTATCACAACCAAGCGTTTGAATACTCTGCTCCAAAGCGTCCGCCTCTCCGCATCGTTGAAAAACATTTTATCGAACGCAGCTCGCCTCCCGTAGATTTTTGAGTCGCCCGATATATGAAAGCTATATTCCCAAGTCTTGTAATCGTCCGCATAACTGCCATTGAAATATATGGCGTCAAACTTATGCCCTAAATATTTATATATTTTTTGATAACATTCTTTTTCAACCCAATCGT
>CAZRYV010000261.1:0-1979 GCA_964604385.1 uncultured Brachyspira sp. | reverse complement strand
GTATTGTATTGTATTGTATTGTATTGTATTGTATTGTGACCGAAGGAAGTCCTTTCAATAATACTGTCTTATTACACACTTTTAATACTCCAAATATGATTAAATTATAGCATATTAATAAAAAATGTCAAATTTATTTATAAAATTATTTAAAAATTATTAAAAAATATTTGTTATTTTAGCTTAATTATATATAATAAAAAAATATATTTAAGGGAGCGTAAAATGAAAACGGATATACAAATAGCGCAAGAATGCAAATTAAAAAGAATAGAGGAAATAGCGAAAAAATTAAATTTAAAAAATGAAGATTACGAAGTTTATGGAAAATATAAGGCTAAAATCGAATTATCTCTTTTGGACAAATTAAAAAACAAAAAAGACGGAAAATTTATTTTGGTGACGGCGATTACTCCTACTCCCGCAGGCGAGGGAAAATCCACCGTGACAATCGGACTTACTCAAGGCTTAAATAAAATCGGCAAAAATACCGTAGCGGCTTTAAGAGAGCCTTCGCTTGGTCCAATATTTGGAATAAAGGGAGGAGCATGCGGAGGAGGTTATTCTCAAATAGTTCCTATGGAAGACATTAATTTGCATTTCAACGGAGATTTTCATGCAATCGGGAGCGCCCATAATCTTATAGCGGCATGCATAGACAATCATATAAAACAGGGAAATAAATTAAATATAGACATTAATAAAATAGTTTTTAAAAGAGCAGTCGACATGAACGACAGAGCTTTAAGAAATATAATAATCGGACTTGGTGGAAATCAAAACGGAATACCGCGAGAATCTTCTTTTCAAATTACGGTATCTTCAGAAATAATGGCTATATTATGCCTCTCGAATTCTTTAACCGACTTGAAAAAAAGAATCGGAAATATAATTTTTGCCTACGATAAAAACGACAGATATTTGAAAGTTAAAGATTTAAAAATAGAAGGAGCCGCTTGCGCTTTGCTAAAAGACGCCATAAAACCAAATTTGGTGCAGACTTTGGAAAATACTCCTGTGATAGTTCATGGAGGACCTTTTGCGAATATAGCTCATGGATGCAATTCGATATTGGCTACAAAAATGGCTTTAAAACTTTCGGACTATACTATAACCGAAGCGGGATTTGCAGCGGATTTGGGAGCGGAAAAATTCTTGGATATAAAATGCAGATTAGGAGGATTAAAACCGAATCTAATAGTTTTAGTCGCCACAATCAGAGCGTTAAAACATCATGGCGGCGCAAAAAATATTTCAAAAGAAAATTTAAAAGCGTTAAATAAAGGTTTTGAAAATTTGGATAAACATATAGAAAATATGCAAAAATATAATATTCCGATTATTGTCGCCGTTAATAAATTTTCTTCCGACACCGCAAAAGAAATTAATCTTATAAAAGAACATTGCAAATATTTAAATATTGAAATGGCATTATGCGAAGCTTGGGAATACGGAGGAGACGGCGCTAAAGACTTGGCTAAAAAAGTGGTAGAAAAAGCGAAACAATCAAATTACAAACCTCTTTATAAATTAAATCTTCCCGTGAAAGAAAAAATCGAAATTATATGCAAGGAAATTTACGGAGCGGGAAAAATAAAATTCTCGGATAAAGCTTCAAAAACTATAAAAAAAATAGAAAATACGGGATACGGAAATTTGCCGATTTGCATGTCAAAAACTCAAAAATCTATATCCGATAATCCCTCTTTACTTGGAGCGCCAAAAAATTATACTTTGAATATTAACGAAATAAAACTCGCTTCGGGAGCGGGATTTATAATCGCTATGGCGGGCGGTATAATAGATATGCCGGGACTTCCTAAATATCCTATAGCTTGCAATATCGATATAGACAAAAACGGAAAAATTAGCGGGTTGTTTTAAATTAATTTATTAAAAATTATCGTTTTGACAAATAAAATTATTTTGTTATAATATTTTTATGAACGAGTTTGAATATTTGGAAAAAAGCAAAAATC
>CAZRYV010000260.1:0-1985 GCA_964604385.1 uncultured Brachyspira sp. | reverse complement strand
TTTAAGTATAAACCGTTTTGAAAACCGAAAAATATTTTTAAGCCCGTTGTCCGAATCTAAGTCCAACTTCTACTCCTGCGTCAAAACTTCCCCAATAATATTTTGTGTCGCCTATTGGTATTTCAGCTTTAATAATATCGTATCCCAAATATAAACCAAGATTTAATGCGAATCTATCCGTTAAGAATATCGAATAATCTAAAGTTCCTTTTACATAGCCTATAATATCGGGGTCGAGTATGGAATCTATATCGCTTTTACTCAATTTTAGAGAATCTTTTTTGCTTCCTATCTTTACGGTTTTTTTCCCTTCGATAGGAATTTTAACTCCTCCGCCTATTCCGATTGAAAACGCTCCGAAATTTAATTTTGGCAATACGCCTACTTGCAAACTTTCAAATTCATAGTAGAAATTAACATTATTATCCATCTCTTCTCCTATTTTTCTTGCATTTATGGACATAGCGAAATTATTATGAGCATATCCCAATTCTGCTAGTAAACTTATACCAAAACCTCTAGATATATGCATCATCCGTCCGAACTGCGCCGTCACTCCGTATTCAAAAGCGGTTTCGCTTTTAGCTCCCGCGTTGTCTTTAAGAAACTTTGGTGGAATTCCCACTCCTATTTGCAATGGAGCGTTGATTATGAATTCGACGCTGCTTGCCGCAAATGCCGATGCAGTAAATATTGTAGTCATTGTGATTATTATAAAAAATTTTTTTAGACTTTTCATTTTAATCTCCTTAAAATTTAAATTGCCGTTTATTATATATTATTTTAAATATTTTTAAATAAAACCGTAAATTTTAAAATCGATTAAATCAAATATAATTGAAATAATGCCAAATATAATATATTATGTTAACAACTTTAAATAATTTTACAATTAAAGAATTTGAATTAAATAATTAAAAAAGAATTTAATAAAAAATTTAATAAAGGAATTCAATTTATGGCTTCGGTAATTACTTTTGGCGAAATAATGCTTCGTTTATCGCCTCCTTCTAATTTAAGATTCGTTCAAACCGATTCTTTCGAGGCAAAATTTGGAGGAGGAGAGGCGAATGTTTCTTTGGCGCTTGCTAATTTTGGAGTGGATACTTCTTTTGTTACGAAACTTCCAAATAACGATATAGGACAAGCCTGCGTAAACGAGTTGAGGAGATACGGAGTCGATGTTTCCAATATAGTTTTTGGAGGAGATAGAATAGGAATATATTTTTTGGAAAAAGGCGCAAGTCAGAGAGGTTCTAAAGTTATTTACGACAGAGCGGGTTCTTCGATTTCAAAAGCGAGTATGAAAGATTTTGATTGGGATAAAATATTTAATGATTCAAAATGGTTTCATATTACGGGAATAACCCCTGCTTTGGGAAGTAATGTCGCCGAAATATGCATAGAAGCTTGCCAAAAAGCGAAAGAAAAAAATCTTACTGTTAGTCTCGATTTGAATTTTAGAAAAAAATTGTGGACATCCGAAGAGGCAAACAGAACTATGAGCAAATTGATGCCCTATGTCGATATATGCATGGCAAACGAAGAAGATGCGGAAAAAATTTTTGGAATAAAAGCCAAAGACAGCAATATCATAGAAGGCAAACTTTCGCATGAAGGTTATAAAGAGGTGGCAAAAGAAATCGTAGAAAAATTCAAAGTTAAAAAAGTGGGAATTACTTTAAGAGGCTCTATATCGGCGAGCGAAAATCTATGGTCTTGCATGCTTTATAACGGAAGAGAATATTTTTTCTCAAAAGAATATTTAATTAAAATAGTCGACAGAGTTGGAGGCGGAGATAGTTTTGCGGCGGGATTAATTTATTCTTTTATTTGCGGTAAAGACGACAGGGAAGCTTTAGAGTTTGCAACCGCTTCAAGTTGTTTAAAACATTCGATAGAAGGCGATTTTAATATCGTGAGTATTGACGAAGTTATGACGGTTTATAACGGGGACGCTTCGGGAAGAATACAAAGATAGAAAA
>CAZRYV010000259.1:0-1992 GCA_964604385.1 uncultured Brachyspira sp. | reverse complement strand
GATTTTTAAATTGTATAAAAAATATTAAAAAAATCAAGTTGTTTGTAAATAATATCGTGTAATTCTCTTAATAAATATCTATTAAAAGCAATATTTAATATAAGCATTGAAAATTTTGAACTCTATGTTATAATTAAAAAATCAAAATAAAAAAGGTTGACGGGTTCTAAAAGAGAATGGAAAAAATTGAAGAAACAAATATTACTCTTGAAAAAGAAGAAACTAATAATGAAGTTATCAATAATCAATCGGAAAATTCTGAAAACAAAGATAAATTCGAGATAGACGAATCGATATTATCCGATAACGAAGAATTTGAAAAAGTAATGGAAGCGATTATATATGTTGAAGGAAATGTTCCGATAAGCAGATTAAGAAATCTTTTTAAATGCGAAAATTCGGATATAAGAAATCATATAGAAAATATAAATAATAAATACAGGAATTCGGGAAGCGCTATAGAGATACTCGAAATAGGCGACAGCGTTATGATGACGATAATTCCATCCACTTTTGGAACTTTATCGGCTATATACGATAAAAAACGCAAAAAGAAAATATCAAAGGCACGGCTTCAAACTTTATCGATAATCGCATATAAACAACCTTTAACAAAAGCGGAAATAGACGATATAAGACAAAGCGACAGCGGTTATCATTTGAGAATGTTAATGGAAGACGGTTTTATAGCTTGGAAAGGAAGAAAAGATTATTTAGATAAAAGGCAGACTTACGGAACAACCGATAAATTTCTTATGCATTTCGGAATAAACTCTTTGGACGATTTGCCGAAATTAAGAGAATTAAAAGATTTAGAATTCAATAGATATGAATAACGAAGAAGCGATTAGGCTCGTAAAAGTTATATTGGAATCGGGATTTGCCAGCAGAAGAAAATGCGAAAAAGCGATAGTTTCGGGCAGAGTTAGAGTAAATAACGAAATAATATTGGACCCTGCTTATAGAGTTAAAAAAAATGACACGGTTTCTTTAGACAGAAAAATCATAGAAAGACAATCGAAAAGATATATCGCTTTATATAAACCTATCGGAGTCGTAAGCACAACAAAATATTTGCATGGCAGAAGAATAATAACGGAATTTTTTAAGGGCATAAAAGAAAGACTATTCTATGCGGGAAGATTGGATTCAGAATCTCGCGGAATTATGATTATAACCAACGATGGAGAATTTGCAAATATAATAACTCATCCTTCTTATGAAATATTAAAAGTTTACGATGTGGTAGTTAATGGAAAAATAGATTCCGATAAGCTTCTTGAAGCGAGTAAGGGAATCGTAATTAAAAATATAAATTATTCTCCGTTTAAATTTAAAATATTATCCAAAGGCAGAATTCAGAGCAAAATAAGACTTACCATAAATGAAGGAAAAAACAGAGAGATAAGAAAAATATTCGAGCATTTGGGATATAAAGTTATAGATTTGGAAAGAATATCGGTAGGTTGCATAAGCAAATATAACGAAGGCGCGGGAACTTTAGAAGCGGGACATATAAGAGATTTAACTGAAAAAGAAATAGAATTCTTCTTTAATCAAAAAGAAAAAAAATTAAAAGATATAGAAAATATTTTTTCTTCCAATGATATTGACGACATTGACAAAAATTTGAACGAAGATATAGAAAATATAAAAGAAATAAAAGAAAATATAGAAAACATAACAAAAGAAAAACCGAGCGTTAAAAAACATGATAAATCAAAATGGGCAAAACCACGCCACAAGCGAACGGAAAGCAAATTAAAAAAAGCAAAATCGAATAAAACTAAATTAAAAAATAGAAAAACAAGAAAAATTAAATAAAACAAATTAAAATATTACAAATTTAAACTTGACATTTTTTATAAAAAATGATAATATTTATAAATTAATTAGTGATTAGTATTAAGGAGTAAAAATGTTTTTAACGGATAAATTCTCACTTCTCACTTCTCACTTCTCACTTCTCACTTCTCACTTCTCACTTCTCAC
>CAZRYV010000258.1:0-2023 GCA_964604385.1 uncultured Brachyspira sp. | reverse complement strand
TCCGAATCGACTTTGGTAGCCTGCAATCTGCTTTTTAATTTGTCTATCATATCGCCTTCTACGGCTTTTTGAAATTGAATAGCAACATCTTTATTTTTTGTAAATTTAGGAATGGCGTTCGCTATTAAATCGGGTATTCTTTTATCCGATTGAGTCATTTCGTATATATGTTCGGGAAGTGCGACTATTAAAGTGGCGCCCTTGCTTTCTATAGGATTTCCTTGAGACAATAAAGAATATATGGCGGTGCTTTCCGTCTCGATATAAGAAAGAATTTTATTATAAAATATTCTTCTTTTATCGGTTGGATTTAAAGGCACATCGTATTGAGATTTATTTTCTATTTTATTATTAACATTTAAAGCGTTAAAATTCTTTTCTTCTTCAAGATTAATTTCGTTTTCGTTATTAATTGAGATATTCGAAGCAGATATTATATCAATCGGACGAATTAAATTATCCGTATTCAAAAGCAACATCGCTCTCATTTCAAATATCGTTTTTGGATTTGCTGCGTTTCTTATTCTCTCTTCAATCGAAAGTATATAATCCAATATTCTTTCAATTTCGTCGTCGTTATAATGATTTGCAAAAACTTTCAAATCTTCTCTCTCGCTTTCCGTTATTTCAAGCAATTTTAAGTCATCTACGCCGCTTTTAATCATAAGTATGATTCGCATATATTCTATTAAATTATTTATAAAAGTTCTAATATCTACGGTTTCTTCAAATAATTTTTTTATAAACAGAAAATATTTTTTTTTGTCTCCTGACATCATAACATCGAAAAATTCTTTAACGAAACTAAAATTATTTCCACCTACAACCGCTATGACATCGGCGGCGCTTATGAATTTTTTATCGGTAGTATATGCTATCATTTTTTCCAAAATAGTTTCGCTATCTCTAACCGAACCCCGAGCCTGTTTTGAAATTAAAAAAATCGCTTCGTCTTCATAGGCTATATTTTCTTTGCGTAATATTACTTTGAGGATTTTTTCCAAATCTTCTATGCCCAAAGATTTAAAAGTATATTGTTGACATCGACTTCTTATAGTCGGTAAAACTCTTTCCGCTTCTGTTGTTGCGAGTATAAAAACTACATGAGGAGGCGGTTCTTCCAAAGTTTTTAATAAGGCGTTAAAAGCTTCGTTGGTTATTTGATGAACCTCATCTATAATATATATTTTATATTTTCCCGAAACGGGAGATATTCTCACATTTTCGATTATAGTTCTTATATTTTCTATTCCTCTGTTGCTTGCTCCGTCTATTTCTATAACATCGAGCGGAGTTCCGTTTTCTATTTGGACGCAGGAAGGACATTCTCCGCAAGGTTTATCCGTAGGACCGTTAACGCAATTTAAAGCCTTCGCTATTATTCTTGCAAGTGAAGTTTTACCCACTCCATGAGGACCCGAAAAAAGGTATGCATGCGCTATCTTTTTTTGAGCAATACTTTTTGATATAGTTTTAGTTATATGTTCCTGTCCTATAACCTCTTCAAAAGTTTGTGGGCGGTATTTTCTCGCTATTACCTTATAATTTTTTTCCATTTAAGATTATTCCATTTTATTACTAATTTATATTTTATCAAAATAAAGTCTATTTGTCAATTTAATAAAATTTGATAAATTTAAAACTATTTATTTTAATTTTTATAAATTTAACAAATATAAACAAATATAATTGAAAAATATAATATATGATATAAAATATAACGAAACATTTAAATTTTAAATCGGGGGAATAAATGAAACATACTTTAGGAGGGAGTTATAATCCTAAAAATATCGAAGAAAAATTATACTGTTTTTGGAAAGAGAGCGGATTTTTTCATGCGAAAATTGATAAAAATAAAGAGCCTTATTCCATAATCATACCTCCTCCAAATGTCACGGGCGTTTTGCACATGGGACATGGATTAAATAATACTTTGCAAGATATATTAATAAGATTTCATAGAATGTTAGGAAAATGTGTCTTATGGATGCCCGGAACAGACCATGCGGGAATTGCAACG
>CAZRYV010000257.1:0-2070 GCA_964604385.1 uncultured Brachyspira sp. | reverse complement strand
GATGATTATTTTAAAAATTTCGATTCCACTCGGATAATAGAACAAATTGATTTTTGTATCGCCAAAAAAATGCCGAAAAAAGACGCCGTGTCGGAATATTATTTATGGGCGGAAGCTAAAAAAGGAAACAAACATGATATTTACGAATCTTTTATTCAGCTTATATTGACTATCGGAAAGGGAAGAATCTACGACAAACATTTGCCGCCTTCGTTTTTAGGAGCTTTTGATGCAGAAAAGATTGCTTTTTTACCGTATTATAAAATAATGGATATTTTCTCTCAAAACGATTTTAATTGGAATGTGACGCCTTCCAATCATAATTCTAAAGAGTTTAAACAACTTTATAAAATAGTGCATGATACTTTAGAATCTGAAAGTTTTAAGTATAAATTTGGTTTGAACGACAAAGAGATTAAAGATTTTATTAAAAATAATTTCAAGCGTTCTGTGGATAATATTTCAAAAGTGCAAATCGACAAAAATAATTTCGTTAATATTTATTCAAAATGGGTTCTCGCTGTAAAAAATTCCATTTCTATAGATTGGGATATGGCGAAACAAAGCGGAATAATTGATGCCGATTTTTATCTAGCGGATTTGCTTAGCAGAAACAATTTAACTTTAAAACAAAAACTTTTCGTTATATTAAAAACCAACTATTACGAACTTGAACGCAATATAGACAAAATGGGATTTATGCATAGCAGAACGGCTTATTTTTACGACAAACAAAAAGCTCATAAAGAATTTTGGAAAAAATATCAACGTCCCCCGAAAACAGAATATTGGGATTATATAATAAACAGGCGCGACTTACTCGTTCCGCAGGATATAAGAGAGCGCAAGGGTTCTTTTTTCACTCCGCAAATATGGGTTGAAAAATCTCAAGATTATATGGCGGAGGCTTTGGGCGAGAATTGGCAAGACGAATATTATATTTGGGATTTGGCGGCGGGAACGGGCAATTTGCTTGCGGGACTTACCAATAAATATAATATTTGGGCTTCGACAATCGACCAAGCGGATGTCGACATAATGGTTGAGAGAGTTCACAACGGAGCTAATCTACTCGAAAGCCATATTTTTAAATTCGATTTTCTAAATGACAGTTTTGACAAACTTCCGAAAGAACTTAAAAAAATTATCGAAGAAAAACCCGATAAACTTGTGATTTATATAAATCCTCCTTATGCGGAAGCGACTTCGGCGACTACTACTGCAGGAACAGGACAAAATAAATCAAAAGTTGCAACATTTGGTAGAACCTATGAAAAATATAGCGTTGAATTAAATTTAGGACTTTCAATAAGAGAAATTTTTACGCAATTTTTTATTAGAATTTATAAAGAAATTCCAAATTGTATTTTGGCAAGTTTTGGTAAACTTAAATATGTCAATTCAAGTGGTTTTATAAATTTCAGAGAAAATTTTAAAGCGAAATTTTTAAAAGGTTTTATTTGTCCCGCTAATACTTTCGATAATGTTAAAGGAGAATTCCCAATCGGATTTTTGATTTGGGATACTTCCAAAAAAGAAAGAATTGACAATATAACGGTTGATATTTACGATACGGAGAAAGAAGGCATCTCTATTCTTAATAACAATGTGGCTTTCGCTCTGCGTCCCGTTTGGGAAGCCCATTGTGTTAACAATACAGAAAATATGCAAGGAACTAATAAAGTCAAAAATCTGCAAAAAAGAAGCATACAAGGGGTTCGCCAAAGGCGTCCCGTAGGAAAAACCCCTTGTTATAAAGGAACAAAAAATTTTTATTCGATAATGAATTCAAATATTCATCAATGGCGTTCAACTTTTCCAAAAACAGGGAAAAAAATTGGTTATATGATTAGTCAAGTTGCTCCTGATTTTCAAAATAATAAACAAGTTGCAATTATTTCAAAACCAACATTTAAACAATGTTTAGAAATATCAGAATACAATTTAATGTATTTTTTAGTTTACTTCACTGTTCGTCATTGTATAGAACCAACATGGATAAATGATAGAGATGTATTTTTATATCCAAACGACAAATGGGAAGAAGACAAAGAATTTCAAAATGATTGT
>CAZRYV010000256.1:0-2110 GCA_964604385.1 uncultured Brachyspira sp. | reverse complement strand
AAAATATACAAAAAATATACAAATGAAATAAATGAAAAAGATAAACAATAAAAGATAATGGAGTTGAAAATGGAACAAACAGAGATTGAAAACACAGAAAAACCATCGGTAAAGATTTTAATAGCGTATCATAAACCGTCCGTTTTGATTAAAGATGAAGTTCTAACGCCGATTCATTTGGGAAGAGCGCTCGCAACAGAATCTTCAAAAGACGGAGATATGAGCGAGGAAGATTACAAATGGATGCTTGAGAATATGATTGGAGATAACACGGGAGAGAATATTTCGCATTTGAATAGAACTTTAAACGAATTAACCTCTATGTATTGGGCTTGGAAGAATTACGATAAATTGGGAAACCCTGATTATATCGGTTTTATGCATTATAGAAGACATCTTAATTTTAATACCGAGAAAAAATATAAAGAAAACGAATGGGGATTAATCGATAACGATTATATAGACGAAAATTATATTAACGATTATCATTTGAAAGCTGATTATATAAAAGAAGTTGTCTGCAAATACGATATTTTAGTCGCCGATAAATGGAATGTCAATAACGCTAAATCTAAAAATAATTACGAACATTATAAAAGAAATCATCAAATAGAATATTACGATAACGCTTTACAATTACTCGAAGAGAAATATCCCGAGTATAAAGAGGATATACAAAATTACAATTCTTCAAAATACGGATATTATACCAATGTCTTTATAATGAAAAAGGAAATATTTTTTAATTATTCAAAATGGCTTTTTGATATTATTCTTCAATTACAAGAGAGATATATAAGTTATAAAAATTATAAAGAAGCGCGGGTATTGGCAATAGCATCGGAGTGGCTGTTTGGAATATATTTGTTTAATCTTCGGAGAACTTCAAATTATAAGATTGCACAGTTGCAGAGAACTTTTGTCCATAACTTGGATATAGCAATAGATTTTTATCCTAAATTTGAAAACGGAATTTCAATTTGTTTCGCCTCCGATAATAATTACGCTCCGTATTTGGCGGTTACTATTAAATCTTTAATTGAAAATGCGGATAAAAATAAAAATTACGAAATATATATTCTAAATGACAATATTGAAACTTTAAATAAAAATAGAATTTTGGAATTTTCTAACGATAATATTTATATTAAATTTATTGAGATTAATAAATATATAAAATCTACGGTTAAAAATAATTTTTATATTTGGGGACATTTTAGCAATTCGATTTACAGCCGATTTTTTATACCAAGAATATTTAAGCATTTTGAGAAAATTTTATATTTGGATTGCGATATAATTATTTTGGACGATATTGCAAAATTATATAATTCAAAGTTCCTAGATAATCAATTATTACTTGCGGCGCATGATACTATAATGAGATTAGATATATTAAGAGATAATGATTATTGGGAAAATTATCTGAAAAATATTTTACAAATCAAAAATATTAATAATTATTTTCAATCGGGAGTTTTGTTGCTTAATATAAAAAACTGTATTAAATATAATTTTGAAGAAAAATGTATTAATACTTTAATTAAAATTGGAAATCCTTTATATGTAGACCAAGATGTTTTAAATTCGGCTTGGCAAGAAAATTTTGGCTTTATAGATTTAAGTTGGAATGTAGAATGGTGGGTTCCGATTGCCTTTTCTAAAGAAAAGATAGAATTTTTTGAAAAGAATATTTATAGCTTTTACGAAGTTTATCATAATCCAAAAATAATGCATTATTGCGGACATGAAAAACCTTGGACAAATCCAAATTATCCGAAGTCGAATTTATGGTGGAAATATGCCAAAATGACAGATTTTTACGAGGAGATTATTTATAGAAATACTCAAAAAATTACAAACAATAATATTAATAACATTAGCAATATTAACAGTGTTAATAGATTTAGTATAGCCGATTTTATTTTATCTTTTATAGACAGCGAAAAAGAATTCTCGATTACGATTTTGGGAATAAGAATAAGAGTAAAAAAGGAATTTCTTTCGGGCAATAATGCTTATTACAACAAGAAAGACAAAATATTTTCAATATATCAGAATAATGAATACAAAAGAATTACAATTTTTGGTATAAAGATAACTATAAAAA
>CAZRYV010000255.1:0-2139 GCA_964604385.1 uncultured Brachyspira sp. | reverse complement strand
TGGCATATTCAAATATTATACATGCTCTGCTCTGCTCTGCTCTGCTCTGCTCTGCTCTGCTCTGCTCTGCTCTGCTCTGCTATTTTAAATTTATTTCTAAAATTATCTCGCCATTTTCTAATGGGTATAAACCAAGCTATAGAATCAATTAATATATTTATTTTATGACTTTGTTTTTTATATCTATCTATAATTTCTTGTAATCTAATTATTTCATAAATGTAATCGATATCTGCACAGTTAATATTTGTTTTATTTAATGCAAATTTAAACATTTTTGAATAAATAGCTTCATCATTTAATAATTGCTCTTCTTTATAATTCTTAAATTTATAAGTTCTAGTTGAATTTGCTATAGATTGTGCAAAGGAATAATTAAGTATTTCTTTAATACTATATGGAATATTTATTACTCTCTCAAAAAGTAAATTATTAATATTATAAGTTTCTAAAGGGTAAAAAAACTCTGTAGGGTATAAAAAATATTTATAGTTATTGCTATTAACTAAATAAGATAAATAATTTCCAACATAATCCCACTCTTGTTCTATACCATTAATTATCTGTTCATTAAGAAATTTTTCAATATATTCTATAACTTTTAAACATATAGTATTTTTAGGCTTTGCGGCTAAAAAATTGATAATTGTAAAATATTCATTTCTATTTTCATCCTTTTTATAACCTGTACAAACAAATTCGTATTCATCCACTTTTTCCATTATCTCTTTCAAACTTTTAAAAACAATCGTATCGCTGTCAAGCCATATTCCTCCATATTTATAAAGCAAACAGAATCTTATATAATCGGCTTTATGTGCTATTTCATTATATAATAAATAATTTTTATTCAAATTTGGAAGATAATCGTTAATATTATATTCGTTTAATATATTTATTTGAAAATCATTTTTATTATTAGCAATAATGGTTTTCCAACATAAATTTATATATTCTGGAATAACTGATCCCCCTTTATTTTCCCAATACATCCATATTATATTTTTATTTTCATTTAATTTATCCATAAGATAATTCCAACATATTTAAATATAAAACTAGTTTATATTAATTGCTTAAATATTTCAACTTTTTATTTTATAATTATTTAATAGCCTCTATAATGTATTCAACTCTGTTCCGCCTTATCCATTCATTTTTACTTTACAAATTTATCTATATACTACAAATATTAAATTTATAAATTATTATTTGAAATATTCCACGGCGGATTTAAACATTTTTATATCATAATTTCCAAGAACATTTTTATATAATCCTTTTCCCGTTCTTTCGCTGTGTCCCATTTTCCCAAAAATTCTTCCATCGGGCGAGGTGATGCCTTCTATAGCGTATGCCGAACCGTTAGGATTAAATTCGATATCGTTGGTTGCATTTCCTTCCAAATCGACATATTGAGTCGCTATCTGTCCGTTTTCCGAAAGTTTTTTTATAATCTCTTCGCTTGCTATAAATCTGCCTTCGCCATGAGATATCGGAACATTAAAAATATCTCCGACATTCGCATAGGAAAGCCAAGGAGATTTATTCGAAGCGATTTTTGTTCTTACTATTTTTGATTGATGTCTTGAAATTTCATTAAAGGTAAGAGTCGGAGAGTTTTCATCCGTATCGATTATTTTGCCGAAAGGAACTAATCCCAATTTAATAAGCGCCTGAAATCCGTTGCATATTCCAAGCATAAGTCCGCCTCTGTTATCTAAAAGTTTCGTTATTTCGTTTTTTATAAGATAGTTTCTAAAAAAAGCCGTTATAAATTTTCCGCTTCCGTCAGGTTCGTCTCCTCCCGAAAATCCTCCGGGAATAAAAACTATATGAGAAGTTTTTAATTCTTTTGCAAATTCTTCCACGCTTTTTTTGATATTATCCGAAGACAGATTATTTATAACTATGATTTTTGTTTTCGCTCCCGCGTATTCCATCGCCTTTGCGCTGTCGTATTCGCAGTTCGTTCCGGGAAAAACGGGAATAATAACTTTCGGTTTTGCTATTTTAATTTTTGAAATTACGGTTTCTTTAGATTTAAAAGAAAAATTTTGAATTATTTTTTTATCCGCTTTTTTATTTTTTATTTTATATTTTATCTTGCAAGGAAAAACTTTTTCGAGTCTATTTTCG
>CAZRYV010000254.1:0-2160 GCA_964604385.1 uncultured Brachyspira sp. | reverse complement strand
AAAAGGCAAGTTCGATAAAACAGGCTCATTATTGTCGTCAAAAATGCTAATATCTAAATATTAACCGCATAAGACACTACTCCGTTAACTATCTCTTCTCTCACTTTATTTTTCTTAATAAGAGAGTCTAGCAATTCTTTAACTCTTTTTTCCTCTTCGTCAAAACTTTTCGCTATAAGATACGCCGTGTCGGGTTGTCTGATTAAAAAATTTATAATATCTTCTTCGGTTATTTTTTTAGTGTTTCCTTTGCGATTTTCGGACACGCTTGGAATATCCGTTTCAATATCGCAATTATCGTTAAAATATTTTTTTATTTTTTTAAGCTCTTCGTCCGATAACGCTTTCGCTTTTTCGTTTGCCACTCTTCTTGTCGCCGTTATAAGTTGAATTTTATCGGGTTTGATTTTACGAACAATTTTAATTATATCGTCAAGCTCGTCCTCGTTGTCATTTATATCTTTAAGTAAAAATATTTCAAGCCAATATTCGCCTTTAAAAATTTTTCTAAATTCTATAAGTCCTTCAATCATTTTATCAAAATCGATTTCTTTATTCGGATTGTCAATCAATTTAAAAGTATCTTCGTTTCCCGCATCGAGAGAAGGAATAATTAAATCCGCCGAAAGCAAATTGGAACGCATTTCCTGTTTATATAATAAAGAACCGTTCGTTATAATGCATACGGGAATATCCGTTATCCGTTTTATTTCCAAAATGAGTTTTTTTAAGTCTTTATATAAAGTAGGCTCTCCCGAACCTGCAAAAGTTATATAATCGATATTTTTATTATTAAGCAAAGCCTCTTTCAATTCGTATATTATCTCGTCTACCGAATAATAGTTTTTCAAATCGGTTGTAGTATTTTCTTCACAGCCCAATTGACAATATATGCAATTATAGGAACAAGTTTTATGCGGTATTACATCTATTCCCAAAGAATTTCCGAGCCTTTTTGACATAACGGGACCGAATACTCTTTTCGTTTTTAATTTCGTATTATTTAACGGAAGCGGCTCTTTATAATTTTTTTTCGTATTTGAATATCTGTCTTCGTTTGCCTTATACAGAGCGTTTATAATTTTTTCCAAAGATTTTCCTTCCAAACCAAATACCGATATTGCAAATACTTCGGGTATCTCAAAATAATTTTCTTTTTCGTTTTTATATTCTTCTTCTATAACTTTTTTTACGCTTTTAATTTTTTCTTCTATTTCGGTTTTTTCGAGCATATCCGTTTTATTCAAAATTATTATCGATTTCTTTTTTATTAACTCTCCACTATATAATTTTAATTCTTTTCTTAACTTTAAATATACGCTGTCAATATTTTCGTCCGTTATATCTATGACAAAAACCAAAGCTCCCGTTCTCTCTATATGTCTTAAAAATGTGAGTCCGAGTCCCGCTCCTTCGCTCGCCCCTTCTATGATTCCCGGTATATCGGCTATTACGAAACTTCTTTCATAATCCAAATAACATACTCCCAAATTCGGCGTTAGTGTGGTGAAAGGATAAGAGGCTATTTTTGGATTCGCTCTCGTTAATCTTGAAAGCAAACTCGATTTTCCCGCGTTAGGCATTCCCACAAGTCCGATATCTGCGATTAACTTTACTTCGAGTCTTATATTGAGACTTTCGCCTTTAAGTCCATGTTGAGCGTAATCGGGCGCTTGATTAGTTGAAGTAGCGTAGAATTTATTTCCTTTCCCGCCTTTTCCTCCTCTTGCAATAGTCTCGCTTTGTCCGTCTTTTATCAAATCGGCTATTATATTTCCCGTCTCTTCGTTGTATATTACGGTGCCGATTGGGACTCTTATCGTTATATTGTCGCCCTTTTTACCATCACTTAATCTCGCCCTGCCCGGCTCTCCGTCTCTCGCCCTGAATTTTTTTCTGCTTTTTATTTTTCCGAAACTATTTATTCTCGCATCAACGATTACTATAACATCGCCGCCGTCTCCTCCGTTTCCGCCATCAGGTCCGCCCATAGGAACATGCGCTTCTCTTCTAAAACTTACGCATCCCGCTCCGCCATGTCCCGCTTCTATTTCAAAATTAACAACATCTATAAATTGCTTCATTATATAATCCTTTTAAAGTAAAAATTATATTATAAAAATTTATTTTATCAATTATAACTTTTAAATAAAAATTATT
>CAZRYV010000253.1:0-2192 GCA_964604385.1 uncultured Brachyspira sp. | reverse complement strand
TTGAAAATTAATAATATATAACCTCGTTTAATGCGGGGTTATTTTTTTGTTTTTTATTTTTGTTATTGGATAGTCTATCGCTGTTAAAAAAAAATTATAAAAAATTCTATAAATAAATTCTATAATTCTAAATTCCGATATTTATACTATGTTTAAAGTAAATATCGTTTTAAGAGGAAGAGTGCAAGGCGTAGGTTTCAGATACTATGCAAAAAAATGCGCAGACGAGATGAAAGTGTTTGGGCATGTTTGGAATAATTATGACGGTTCGGTTGAGATTATAGGATATTTGGAAACCAAAAAAGATATAGAAGAGTTTGTGGAAAAAATTAAAAGAGGACCCGAAATGTCAAGCGTTAAAGAGGCAAATGTTATTATAGTTCCGTCCGACCCGCCGATTGAAGAAAGTTTCGAGATGGATAATTAACAAATTAAACTGTATGATAAAAATAAATTATATTTTTAAAATATGCTTAACTTTAATTTTATCTTATTCTCTATTTGGAGAAAATTATATAAATTATAAAGTCGAAAACGGAGACACTTTATACGGAATAGCCTTTTCGCATGGAATGTCCGCAAGCGAATTTTTAAGATTAAACGGCATAGAAGACGCAGATAAATATAATCTTAAAATCGGAGAGACGCTTAAAGTTAAGGAAAAAGAATATAGTTTGGTTTTCGATTCTATAAATAAATCATACGCTTTAAATGTCGACAAATCGAAATACTATAAAAATTATAAAGTAAAAAGCGGCGATACGGTTTTAGGAATAGCTTTTTCGCATGGAATGTCCGCAAGTGAATTTTGCGCAATAAATAATATAAAAGATTTTAATAAATATAATCTCAAAACGGGAGAGATTTTAAAAGTAGCGAATAATAAAGAAAATCCAAATAATATTGTAGAAAAAAATTCTATAGAGAAAAATTCCATAGAAAAAAATTCAATAAATTCAACGGGAAAAAATTTGATAGATAGAAATTCGATAGAGAATATAAAAAAAGAAATCGGGATAGAAAATCAAAACTCTCAAAAAAACCGAGAAGATAATTTTGAAATATATACAGTAAGAAGCGGAGATACTCTTTTTGGAATAGCGTTCGACAGTGGCACTCCCGTTAATGATTTTTTAAAGGTTAACAATATAGACGAACCTTTGAAATATAAATTAAAAATCGGCGAAAAATTAAAAATCTATCCGTCAAAAATAAATCGCAATAATATAGACGATAAAAAAATAATTTCGGTTTATAAAGCTAAAAAAGGCGACACGCTTTTGGCGATAGCGGTAAATAATTCTATGTCGCTAAACGAACTTTTAAAATTAAACGGATTAAACGGAAATTATTTGCTTAAAATCGGCGATAATATAAAAGTTTACAACAAAGTAAATTTGAATCCGAATAATAATGTCAAACCTCCCGAAACAAAAAGAGAATATAGAAAAATCGAAAATTACAAAGTAAAAAAAGGCGACACTTTAAGCGAAATCGCTCTAGCAAAAGGTATGGATTTGGTAGAAATATATTCTTTAAATGGATTAAACGATAAATCTATAATTAAAGTGGACGAGATAATAAAAGTTTACGCCGAACGAGAGAAAAAAACCGTTTTGGTAGATTCCGTATATTTGGTTAAAAAAGGCGACACTTTATATTCTATAGCGAGAAATCATAAAATGGTTTTGGCTGATTTGCTTAAATTAAACGGTATAAAAGATTTGAATAATTATACTTTGCAAGCTGGAGCTTCTTTGAAAGTTCAAATATTAAAAACAGTTTATGCCGACTTTGACAATTTGCCCGAAAGTTCATTTATTTTTCCATACAGAGGAAGCATAATTTCAAAATACGGAACGGATTCTAACAATTTAGCAAACAGAGGAATAAATATTTCGGGAAAAGCGGGAGATAAAATCGTAGCTGCAGATTACGGAATAGTGGAATATTCCGACAGTATAAGAGGTTTCGGAAAAGTGATTATTATAAAACATAAAAACGGATATAACACGGCATACGCTCATTTGTCGGAGGCAAAAGTTAAAGCGGGAGATATAGTAAATAGGGGAGATTATATAGGAGATTTGGGAAGTTCGGGAATGACGGAAAATAAAAATCAACTATATTTTAAAATCTCGTATTTGGGTATGCCGATAGACCCTTTAAGATTACTTCCAAAAGGATAAAGA
>CAZRYV010000252.1:0-2208 GCA_964604385.1 uncultured Brachyspira sp. | reverse complement strand
AAAAGGATAAAACTATGGTTAAAAAAACTAATACTAATAACAGAAAAGATTTGGCTAAACAAATAATAGAAGCTTGTTTAAAAATGAGAGAAGACGGAGTAAATCAAGGAACAGCGGGAAATATAAGCGTAAGATATAAAGATGGCATGCTTATAACTCCTTCGGGAATGCCTTATGAGATTATGACGCCAAGCGATATAGTTTTTGTAAACTCAAAAGGCGAAGCTGAAAAAGATAAAATTCCTTCAAGCGAATGGAGATTTCATTTATCAATTCTTAAAGATAATCCAAATTTTAACGCTGTAATTCATAATCATGCCGTTTATTCTTCGATGGTTTCAATACTTAATATAGATTATATTCCAGCAATACATTATATGGTAGGAGTTGCGGGAGGAAACAAAATTCCTTGCGCTAAATACGCCACTTACGGAACGCAGGAATTATGCGATAATATTTCGTCTGCTATGAAAGGATATAAAGCTTGCATATTAAATAATCATGGTTTAATTGCAGCGGATGAAACTCTACAAAAAGCGTATAATGTTATGATGGAAGTTGAAAATTTGGCGAGATTATATATCGGCGTAAAAACTATAGGAAATTTTTCGGTTTTATCCGACAACGAAATGGAAATAGTTTTAGAAAAATTTAAAAATTACGGTTTGAATGTAAAACATAAAACGAAAAAATAAACAAAATATAGTAAAAAATATAATAAATTAAATTAAAATAAAAGGAGAGTTAAATGGCTAGATTTATTTTAAATGAAACAAGTTATTTTGGAGTAGGAATAAGAAGCGAACTTGCTAACGAAGTTAAATCGAGAGGTTTTAAAAAGGCTCTTTTAGTTAGCGATAAAGTTTTGGATTCTTGCGGAGTGTTAAAAAAAGTGAAAGATGTATTGGATAAAGGCAACATATCTTATGAAACATTTTTGGATATTAAACAAAATCCTACGATAAAAAACTGCAAAGACGGGCTTGCGGCTTTTAATAAGGCTGGAGCAGATTTTTTAATTGCAGTCGGAGGAGGTTCCGTAATAGATGTTGCAAAAGCTATAGGAATAACAAAAAATAATCCCGAATTTGAGGATGTTAAATCTCTCGAAGGAGTGGCTTCTACTAAAAATAAAAGCGCACCTATAATAGCTTTACCTACAACATGCGGAACTGCTGCGGAAGTTACTATTAATTATGTTATAATAGATGAAAAAGAGAATAGAAAAATGGTTTGTGTAGACCCTAAAGATATACCTATAATAGCTTTGGTAGACGCCGAACTTATGGCTTCGATGCCTAATAGTCTAGTCGCCGCAACCGGAATGGACGCTCTTACTCATGCTATAGAAGGATATATTACTAAAGGAGCGCATACTATTTCAGATATGTTCGAATACAAAGCGATGCAACTTATAGCAAAACATTTAAGAGGCGCAGTAAAAGATAAAAATATGACGGATATGGACGGAATGAGCATAGCGCAATATGTAGCGGGTATGGGTTTCAGTAATGTCGGACTTGGAATAGTTCATTCTATGGCGCATCCACTTGGAGCGGTGTTCGATATTCCGCATGGAGTTGCTAATGCTGTTCTTTTGCCTATAGTTATGGAATTTAATATGCCCGTTTGTATCGACAAATATATGGATATAGCCGTCGCAATGGGAGAAAAAATTGACGGACTTAGCAAAGAAGATGCCGCTAAACTTGCCGTAGAAGCGGTTAAAAAACTATCTAAAGATGTGAATATTCCCGCTAATTTAAGAGAATTAAAAATAAAAGAAGAAGATTTGCCAAGATTAGCTAAAGATGCATTAGCGGATGTCTGCACCGGAGGCAATCCAAGAGATGTAACTTTAGAAGATATTTTAGCTTTATATAAAAAGGCTTATTAATATTTTGTAGATATTAGAAAATAGTCATGCATTTTTGCATGACTATTTTTATTATACATTTGATAATAAATTATATTAAAAATTAGACATTATTCTTTCATATTTTAATTTATCTTTATACATCTCTAAATATATTTTATATTTCGCTTCATAATATTTTCTATTAGTTTTATCAGGTTTTATTAATTTTGCTTTTTTATTCAATGTCTATAAATAAACTTTTCATATATAGACATTGAATAAAAATATATTGAGATGGGCTGGGCGTGGTGGCTCACATCTATAATCCCAACACTTTGGGAGGCCAAGGT
>CAZRYV010000251.1:0-2226 GCA_964604385.1 uncultured Brachyspira sp. | reverse complement strand
AAAAACCGAAAATAAATAAAACTACTATTTTAGGATTATAAAATTATGAGTATGTTTGCCGATACTACTTATGCGAAAACAATGACGGTTGCCAAAAGACTTTTGAATGTTTACGGTTTAAGAGCGGAGGTTATAGCCGACAATATAGCGAATGTTTCTACTCCAAATTTTAAGAGAAGCGATGTAACTTTTGAATATCAGTTGGGGAGAGCTTTAGATAGCGAAAAATATAACGGTATCGAAGCTAAAAGAACCGACTCTAGACATTTTCCTTTCAATATTCCGATGGATTATAAGGAAGTTTCGCCGACTATAACGGTAGATTATGACACAAGCTATAGAAACGATAAAAATAATGTAGATATAGACAAAGAGATGGCAGAAGAGGCTAAAAATACTTTAAGATATCAAATGTTTACTCAAATAGTGAACGCTCAATATAGGGAAATAAGAAGAATGATAGGGAACGCTTAATTTTTATTTTTAGAGTTTAAATTTTAAGAATTTAAATTTTAAGATTAAATGGGATTAAAAATCAAAGGAGAAATTATGGGAATATTTTCGATTATAAATACTTCGGGAAGCGGATTAACGGCTCAAAGAACGAGACTCGATGTTATAGCAGATAATATAGCGAATGTTAATACTACTCGCACAACGGAAGGAGGAGCTTTCAGAAGGAGTAGAGTTATATTTAAACCGAGAGACGATGGCAATAAATATAAAAGTCCTTTCTTACCTGATGCATTGCAACCGAATGTAGGAACGGGAGTGAGAGTATTTAGCATAGAAAAAGATATGGAAAGCGCCACAAGATTCGTATACGACCCATCTCATCCCGATGCGATTAAATACGGAGAGAAAGCGGGATATGTTGAGATGCCTAATGTAAATCCCGTGACAGAAATGGTAGATATGATGGAAGCGTCAAGAGCTTACGAGGCAAATTCTACAATGATACAATCGGCTAAAACTATGTTCGCAAGCGCTTTAAATATAATAAGATATTAAATTTTACTTATGGGGTATTTTTATGAATAATATTGGAAACATTGGAGATAATTATAATTTTGTATTGAAAACGACAGACCCGAGACATTACGGACCCGCTCAAAAAATCGGAAGAGATACGAGCCGTGATTTAATTAGCAATTTCGGAACTATGTTGAGCGAAGCGATAGATTCGGTTAATAAAAAACAAGTCGACAGAGACAATATAATAGTGCAAGCGGGAATAAGACCCGACCAAGTTGATGTTTCGGATGTTATGAACGCCATAGCCGAAGCCGAATTATCTTTAAGTTTTACTAAAGCCGTAATGGATAGAGCGGTTAGAGCTTATCAGGAAATAACTTCTTATAGATAAAATGATAAGTAATAATATAAAACGATAAAATAAAGATAAAAATAAAATAATGAATGATAATAAAAAGTTCTCCTTCAAAATAGAATTATTAAGGGCAAGCGTTTACGGTTTAATAGCCGTAGCGTTTGCCAATTTATTGTTTATATCAATCTATAGAAATAACAATATATATATAACCATAATATTAATAGCGCTTGAAATATTCACTTTAATTTTTACTTATATCTATATAGCGAATATTAACAAAAGAAAATTAAATTTTATAAAAAATAATTCTATAGCGGAACACAATATAAAAAAAAATATAGACAAAGAAAATATAATAAATAGATTAAAATATTTTGGTTATAACGATTATTCGATTAATTATTCGAGAGTTTTTATAAATTCGGAAATTATTAAAAAAAAGAAATCGATAATATTGCATGCATATTATTTTATACTCGTAGACATTGACAGAGACGGCGAGGGAATTTTAACTACGATTAAAAACGAGTTAAACGAAATATTGGATTTATATATAGACGACAATCAAAAATTATTTAAAAAAGAAGACGAAAAAATATTAAAGGCTAAACTCTATAATCATATTGTTTTTATTTTTATGGGCGATAATATTCCAAACAGAATAATAGATATGTCTAAAAACGGATATACAAAAGAATTATTAAACGGCGTCAATTCTCAAAATTTTGTAATATCGTATTTGCCAAGCGAAAATAAATTATATTATGCCGAAGCTATAGAAAATGTCATTCAATTTCAAAAATTTCCCAAACAAGATTTTATTTATATTATAAAAGATATATTTTCTATATAAATTTTATATAATTTAAATTTTATAGAAAACAAATATTTAT
>CAZRYV010000250.1:0-2238 GCA_964604385.1 uncultured Brachyspira sp. | reverse complement strand
CATTATTTAATTCACTCAAGAGGAGATTCCTATGCCTTTAGCTCCTGTGGGATTAGTGGTTTATAATAGAAAAATCCACACTCAAAGAACTATAGAATCTCTAAAAAATAATATTTTGGCAAAAGAAACCGATTTATATATTTTTTTGGACGCTCCAAATAAAAAAGAAGATGAAAAATCTGTTAATGAAGTGAGAGAATATATAAGAAGCGTTAAAGACGGTTTTAAAAATGTTTATATATTCGAAGCAGATAAAAACCTTGGAATAAAAGATTCTACCGTAAAAGCGGTTAATACGATTTTTGAAAAACATGAATTTTTTATCGGACTCGAGGACGATATTGAAACGAATATTCATTTTTTAGAATTTATGAATAAGGCTTTAAATTATTATAAAGACGACGAAGATGTTATGGCGGTGACGGCTTTTTCTCATAAACATGCCACTAAAAATTATAAACATGATGTTATATTTACTTACGCTTTTCATAGTTGGGGATGGGGAACTTGGAAATCGAAATGGAACGACATCGATTGGGATAACTGCGACATATCTTGGTATAATAAAAGCGTTAAACATAGAATAATCGGCTCGATATATTCATGGTTTCATCTATTTGCGATTAATAAAGCGGTAAAAAATAATCGAGAGATTCAATCGGGTTTATGGGATATTTATTATTCTTTCGTTATGTATCAAAGGAAAAAATTATGCGTTTGGAGTTCGAGAATTTCTTTTACAAATAATTTTGGTTTTGACGGAACGGGATATCATAAATACGATTTTTATCATAATTATTTTGAATCAAATTTAGATAAAAATATTTACGATATAAAATTTACAAAAGACAAATCTATGAATATTTTTGAACATTTTAAAATTTCTCTAAAAATCGGAATATTTAGTTGGTGTCGAGGATTTATAACTATGTTTTTTAATAAATTAAAAAAGAGATTTAATAAAAAATCGATAAAGAGATTTAAAAGGAAAATGAACTAAAATTTTAATAAAGAAGTTTTAGAGATTTAATTATGAGAAAATATTATATTATATTGATTAATTTGTTTAGTCTACCTGTTTTTTCTTTCGAAATTAAATGTGATTCAAAATTTAATTGTTCTAAATTCGACTATTGGCTATTGGTTGCAAGTTTTGATAAAAATAATGTTCCGTATTTTAAGTTTATAGAAAATAATAATAAAAATTGGATTTTAACAAATTCGGATATTAAAGAATATTTTTATAAAGGCGACAATACTAAAGCAGGATATTTTTCAATTACTTTTGTCAAATATTATCAATATAGAGGTTATAATCCTTTATATACAAAATCACAAAATATCGCCGATTATAAAATGATAAAACGATTTTATTTTTACAGATTCAGTGGCAGAGGTGCTAATATCGTTTCATTAGATAATTTTTTGATTGCGGTAGACACTTATAGCAAATACATCTATATATTTGGTATTCCAATAAAAAATAAAAGAATATTCGGAAAAGATGTTCCTTTACAATGGGTCGCTTCCGATATTAATTTCACAAAATGCAATGATTTTAAACATTTTTACAAATACGACCCCATAGGACATGTTAATGAAGATGGCAGCGTTACGCTTTACTCTCAATATAAAGATTCTTTTTTAGATAAAGAGAAACGATATTTGCCCGTGTTCAGCGGAAAATCGGTGTATAAATAATTATTTATTTTTTATTACTTTATGTTAAAATGATATTAAATTTTATTTTAATTTGGAAAATAAAATAATGATAAATTTAAAAGAATTTACATCTATAGCTAAACCGTTTGTAAAATGGGCTGGCGGAAAAAGCGGATTAATAGCTTCTTTAATTCCGTTCGTTCCAAAAAATTTTAATTCGTATTTCGAGCCTTTTGTCGGCGGCGGAGCTTTATTCTTTTATCTTAAAAATCAGAAAATATTAAATTCTAAAAAAATATATATTAACGATAAAAATTCGCAATTAATTAACGCTTATAAACAAATAAAAATTAATCCGCATGAAATTTTGGAAGAATTAGAAATTTTGAATAAAAAACATAGCGAAGAAACTTTTTATAGAATTCGTAATCTCGATAGGAATTCTGATTTTTATTCCTTAAGCGAAGTTTTTAAAGCTGCAAGATTTATTTATCTTAATAAAACTTGCTATAACGGACTTTGTAGATATAATTCAAAAGTAAATTTTAATACTACGATTGGAAACTATAAAAATCC
>CAZRYV010000249.1:0-2347 GCA_964604385.1 uncultured Brachyspira sp. | reverse complement strand
CGAGCCTGATATATGGATAGAAAATTAAAAATTAAAAATTAATTATATAAAAAAATAAAATAAATAATACTAATAAATAAAGCGTTTCGTTATTAACGGGACGCTTTTTATTTTTATAATTTTTTATCTAAAAAATTAATACGAAAAATTTAATTAAAAATTTAATATGAATATTGATTTACAAAAAATAATTTACTATACTAATATTAAATAAAACAATCGATAAAACGATTATAGGAGATATTTATGTTATTCAAAAAATTAGGTTTTACGAGTAAAGATAACTTTAAAGCGTTTATTACCGTTATTACTGCAGGACAAATAATATATTGCGCATTCGAGGCTTTTAAGGCAAGTTTTTATACTCCTTTACTTCAAATGCTCAATATTACCAACGCTCAATTTGGTATGCTTTTTACATTACTTGGAACGGCTACATTTTTCTATATCCCTGCAGGATGGTTGAATAATAGATTTACTCCAAGACAATTAATAATAAGCGGATTAATTATTAGAATAATAGGCACGGTTTATATGGTAGCTTTCGTTAATGCTTCGTATATATCCTTATGCGTAGTAGCTCTATCGTGGGGAATAGTGGACGCTTTCTTTTGGCCCGCAATTTTGAACGGAACTAGATTATTTTCGAGCGAACAAAATCAGGGTTTGGCTTTCGGGTTGCTTGAATCTGTCCGCAGAGCTATGGAATTGGGAATGAACGCTTTAGCTTTATTAATATTTATGAGATTGGGTTCGGATTCTAGAGCTATGAGAATTATAATATCAATTTATACGGCGTTAATAGTTTTATGGGTATTGTTATCTATGAAATTTATTCCAAATATTATGTATTTGAAATCCGAAACCGCAGCCGAAAAGAATAAAGAAGCATTACAAGGACTAATAAAAGCCCTATTATGTCCCGAAGTTTGGTTGTCGGGTTTAATATCTATGGCTATATACACGACATACATAACCGTTGTATATTCCGTTCCTTATATGCAAAATGTATTTTTGTTATCTCCTTCACAAGCAATTGCATTCGGTTTATTTACCGCTTCGGGAATAGGAGTTGTCGGAGGAGTATTGGGAGGTTTTTTGGGAGACAGAGTTTTTAAATCGCCCGTAAAAATGCTTTCTATATCATTAACGATAACGGTTATAGTTTTACTCGGCGTATTGCTTACTCCGAAAAATCCAAATTTTTTATATGTCAGCATGGTTTTAATGTTTATATTTTCATTCGTAATATTTTTATCAAGGTCGGTTATGTTTGCCCCTATAGGAGAAGCCAATATACCGAAAGATTTTAGCGGTTCGGCAATGGCAGTTGCAAGTTTTTTAGCTTACTCTCCCGTATTTTGGGCTTATATATTAAACGGTTATTTAATAGACATCAATAAAGATAATCCCGCTCAAGGATATTATTATATATTTTTAATCGGATTGGTATCTTCGTTAATAGGAGCGATTTGCGCAGTTATATTATTTAGATTAAATAAAAGTAAAAAAAGCAAAGAAAATAATGAAATAAATCAATAAAAAAATAATAATAAAAATAAATTAATTAAACAAAAAGAAAATAAATTAAAGGAGATTTTATTATGTTTTTAAGACCGATTATAGCCCATAGAGGTTTTTCAAGCAATTATCCCGAAAATACTATGATAGCATTTGAAAATGCCATAAAGATAGGAGTTAAATGCATAGAAACCGATGTCACCATATTAAAAGACGGAACTTTGGTTTTATTTCATGATTATGAAACAGCGGCGCATTCTAATTTTGACGGAATCATAAACAATTTGGATTATAACGCCATTAAGGAAATAGATGCGGGTTCATGGAAAGATGCAAAATTTTCTTCGGCAAGGATACCTACTCTTAAAGAACTTATAGATTTGGTTAAAAAAACTAACACTATAGTAAATTTGGAATTAAAAGGCGAAGTCGGAAAAAACGAAAAATATTGGGACAGTATAGTTGAAAAAACTGTAAAAACCGTTATAGACAATAAAGCGGAAGATTTAATATTTTATTCTAGTTTTGAATTTGATATGCTCAGAACTTTAAAGAAAATATCGAAGAATGCAAAATTCGGAATATTACTTTGGGAAGAGACGGATAATTGGAAAAGTATAGCGGACGAACTTAAACCTCAATCGATGCATTTATACGACCAAACCGTTACGGAAAAATTAGCGAAAGATATAAAAAATGAAAATTACGAATTATATGTTTATACCGTCAATTCTGTAGATTTGAGGAATAAACTATATTCTATGGGAGTAGACGGAGTTTTTACCGATATGCCCGATATTTTTTCAAAAGATTTATATTAAAATCG
>CAZRYV010000248.1:0-2371 GCA_964604385.1 uncultured Brachyspira sp. | reverse complement strand
TATCAAATCATAAAATATTTAAATATGTCTCTTCCGTATCTTGGATATTAGGCTATCATATTAATTTGCATTTTATGGCGACCGTTGTGTAAATTTAATGCAATCTTATTTATAGTATCGGAAACTTTTTTTATACCTTTTAATAAATACTTATTATTATTTGAAAAATACAAATTATTTATATTCTTATTATATATGTCTTCTTCGTTTGAAAGTCCCTTTATTATAAGTGGAATATCCAAACTCTTTCTTAAATTATTTAATTCTTTTTCGCTTTTTATATAAATTTTATTTTTATCTATAGAATTGATGTCATAACAATAAGACAAATCTATTCCTACGGCGCAAGCTCCGTTTTTTTGAACTTCTTTTGCTCTGTTTAATAAAACTTCCGGCGAATTGTTTCCGTTTAACATAACGATTCCTCTTTTATGTTCCTTGATTATTTTAACGGAAAGTTCGAATAATTCCTCGTTATTAAAATCGTTAAGTATGGCTAAAACCTCGCAATTTGAGGCTACATCCATAGTTATTTCGTAATATTCCCTTATATCCATTATCCCGTCTATCGCTTCCTTAAGATTGTAAATTGTGTCGATTATTATAGGCTGCGATACATGAGTGTTAAAAATCGTAGTTTCCAATTTTACGGGATTTTCTTCATGAATTATTTTCGGGCAAAAAGTATAATTTGAAAGTCCCATCTCTTCGTCCGTGCTATATCTAAACAAATAAGAGAGATTAAATTTTGAAGCTAATTTTTCTTGAGCCAATCTTTTTATCTCTTCCATAGTCAAGTTTTTTTCATCCGTAAGTCTAAAATGAACTAAATCTATTGCTTTATTTGCTATGGCTATCGCTTCGTCTCTTGCATTTCCTACCGCTATAACATTTCCTGCTTTATCTAGATTATTCGTAGGAGGAACGAGTATATCTCCAACTTTAGTTTTTATAAATACTTCTTTAATTCCTTTTATATTTTTTGCTTTCTCTATTCCGTCTATCGATTCTATTATTCCCGTTCCGGGCAAAAAGGCTTTTTCTACGGCGACTTTATTCCACTTTGGTTTTAAATCGCTCGGAGGATTTCCAAGCGCTATTTCTATCGCATTTTTTATTAAATTGACTCCTGTAGATAAAGGATAAGTATAAGCGCTCATAAATCCGCCCGATAATCTTGCCGCAATTTCACCAACCATAGCGCCATTTTTGGTTACTTTAATATCTCCTTTAGCCGCTCCGATTTTTAAATTAAGAGCCTTGATTCCGTCTTTCATAACTTTAATAGCGTCTTCTATTTTGTCTTTATCCAAAGCCGAAGGCATAATATGTCCCGTTTCGATAAAAAATGGAGGATATTCTATTATTCTGTCGGCTACTCCCGTGACATATATTTCATTGTCGTAAATTAGCATATCTATGGAAAGTTCGGGACCGTCCATATATTCTTCTATTATAACCTCGCCCGAAGGTGAAGAACTTTTCGCCCTATTGAAAGCTGCGAGTATATCGCTTTCATTTTCGACTTTCATTACTCCTCTTGCTCCCATATTGTCTGCGGGTTTTAATACGACAGGTTTATTTAAATGTCTAAACGCTTCTATAGTCTCTTCATAATTCCAAACGGGGAAAAAATTTGGTTGAGGAACATTATTTTTTTTAAATCTCTCTCTCATCCTGATTTTATTAGATGCCGCATAAGCGTCTTCAAATCTGTTTCCCGGAAGTCCTAAAGCGTTTGCAACGGCGGCTACGGTTGTGGAAGCGTCCGTTCCCACTGTAATTACTCCATTTATCTCCATTTGTTTGCTTAAATCTCTTGCAGCTCTAACGCTTCCGTCTACATCCCGAGTGGAAACAACCATAGGAAAATCCGCTATTTTCATTCCATGTGCATCTTTATTATAATCAAAAACTATCGTGTATAATCCCATCTCTTGAGCTATTTGAATTGCCGGAACCTGAAGAAGCCCCGCACCTATTATGATTATCTTTTTATTTTTCATTAAAATGCCTTAAATATTATAAATTATTTATTAACTTTTTTATCGTTTTTATTGTTTTATAAATATATTTTATATGTAAACTAAATAAATTTAAATATATAAATAAATATTGGTAAAACAACTTAATTCTATTTTTCCTCAATGCAAATTAATTTACCGTCAATTACAAAGTTTATTTTAAATCGTAATTGCAATGAGGCACACGAATGAGCGAGGTAAAAATTTATCGTCATTGCGAGCGTAAGCGTGGCAATCCAAACAAAATAGAATTCTAAATTTTAATAACAAGGGGTTTTTCCCGAAGGGACACAGCGTGAACCCCTTGCGTGCTTTTACAATTTTGCGTTCCTCTGAAATTTCTACAC
>CAZRYV010000247.1:0-2405 GCA_964604385.1 uncultured Brachyspira sp. | reverse complement strand
ACTTTTATCAATACTATAAATAACGGTATTATATTTTATAATTAAATTAATTTTTTTATTTTTTTATATATTTTAATTTTATTATTTTTTTATTTCATTATTTTATTAAATCATATTTTTAAAATTTTCTTTTAAGAACTATCGCCTTATGAGGACATAATTCCTGACAACAATAGCAAGTTATACATTTATCGTAATAATATTCGGGCGGGGATTCTTTTCCTCTTTTATTAAAGTTGAGAGCGAGAGGAGTTACGGGACAGACTTTAACGCAAACTCCACATTTCACGCATTTATCGTATTCTATAACAGGTTTCGGTATCGTTATTGCGAACAATCTTTTTATTATTGGAAATCGGCTTAACTTAATCAAACTTTTCCCGATTCCGATTCTTTTATGAGGTTTCTTAAAATCCAAAACTTTAACGCTTTCGATATTATCTCCAACTATTTCTATATTTTCCTTATCCGAAAATCCGTATTTAAATCCCATTTTTAAAGTCGGAATCAAATTATAATCGAAAGATATTATTTGAGAGGCGACATAATCCAAAGCCACAGCGTCCGAAGAAATAAGTAAAACATTCAACTTTCTCGGGTTTCCGCTTCTTGGACCGTTTCCTTCCATCGCCGATATTCCGTCCATTATATATAATTTGGGATTAATCAATTTATTCAAATCAAGCAACATAGTCGAAAAATCGTCAAAATCGGGAAGTTTCAAATGATATTCGGCTTTTCTAAAACCGGGAATGCATCCAAATTGATTCTTTACCGCTCCCGTCATAGTCGTAAGAGCATGAGATTTTAATTTTGGCAAACTTATTATCGTATCCGCTTCTAAAATTGGTTTCGCTATAGTAAAACTTTTTTCTTTAATTCCTTCGTTAAAACTCACTCCGACAGTCTCTTCAAAATCGGCATATTCTATTTTAAGTCTTTCGGCAACTTCGCTTATTCCTGATTTTTGAGCGACTGAAATTCCCTTCCCTATTCCCGGAGAATCTCCGTAAGATATTTTTTTTATATTTTGGACTTTTTCCTTCAAAATAGAAATTATAGCTTCAAATACAATCGGATGAGTCGTCACAGATTTTTCCGCCAACTCTGAAGCGAGCAAATTCGGTTTTAGTAAAATTCTCTCTCCGTCTTTTATAAACGAATTAATTCCGCCAAGCAAATCGATTCCCCTGTTTATGGCATCTTTTACTTTATTCAAATCGTAGCTATCGCATTTAATAAGCGCAACTTTACTCATAAAAATCCTCCGTTAAAAAACCTTTATATAAATTATAATTCAATAAAACTATATAACAAGAGGTTTTTTAGTAAATAAAATTTTATTTATAAAGAATTATTTTGTAATTACATTAAAAAAATCATCATCGCCGTGAGACGCACATAGTGGACGAGCCAATTTATTGGCGAAACAATCCACACAAAATAAAATTCCATTTTCAACGATTACTTGGAATTTTCAATGCATCATAATTATAAAAAAACAAACACAAACACAAAAAATGGCGTCCCCTCAAACGAAAGAACGCCTATTTTCTCATGAAATTAAACCTATTTTCTAATTAAATTTTATCTTCCTACCATATCTTTAGGAATTGGCATGAACGAATAAAACCATCCTTTTTGCTCATGGTGGTCAGTAAATGCTGTAGAATGATTAAGCAAAGGAACAACATATTCCGGTCTCTCTCCCAAATATATATTAGGGTTTATCATATAAGGCTTATTCTCATCCGTGAAACCTTTATGTCCGTCATAAGGTCCGGTTATGTTATACACGCCATGGTATGCATAATATGAATGAACGCCAGCAGCATTTTTTACGCCTTCGCTTGCTTCAGGATGCATAACTAAAACTTCTATAAAGCCTTCGGTATATTGTCTTTCAAATAACTTATTTTCATGCCAAAGTCCGTTATTCCAATATTCCAATTTCATTCTAGCAGCTATGAAGTCAAATACGCCGTCTTTAAATGGGTTATCTCCGTTTTTAAATGAGTCATTTCTTGAGCGTCCTAAATATTTGGCTCGAGCGTCTTCGGTGCTCATAGCCATTTCATAAATAGCACCAACGGTATATTTTCCCGTATTTTGCCAATTATATTTAACAACTCCGCCCCAGTTGCCTCCGATTCCGTATTTTTTTTCTGTAATATTTCTATAACTAACTATAACTGCACCTTTGAATCTCTTTATAACGGTATTGTCAGGTTTATAAATTATATCGCCGTTTGCATTGAAGTAATAATAATCGGCAGCTTCGTATCCTTTTTCTTTATGCACTTTGTAGAAATCATGTTCGCCTCTATTATTGGCTCTGTTTCTTATTGCGAATACTCTACCGTCTCCTACACCTTTTCTTTGAACTTGGTCGAGCCATAACTGTT
>CAZRYV010000246.1:0-2452 GCA_964604385.1 uncultured Brachyspira sp. | reverse complement strand
TGATATAAAGGCTCTCTCTCTTTGGAGAGTTCGATTAATTTATTTTTGTCTTTTGCAAGCAACGGTCTTTCTACTACATCTATATTTTTAAGAATAATATTCGGTTTTCTATTTATAAATATTGTAATTCCTTTTTTTTTCATTACGCTTCTGTTTTTTTCAGCAGCAACTATTCCGCCTCCTGTTGAAATAACGGCGTCTTTTAATTCGCTTAATTTCTCAAGAAGTTCGCTTTCTTTTTCCCTGAAATATTTTTCCCCGTATTTTGCAAATATTTCGCTTATTTTCATTTTTTCTTTTTCTTCTATTATTAAATCCATATCGTAGAAATCGTAATTTAATTTTTTCGCAAGCATTTTTGATAAAGAAGTTTTTCCGCAACCGGGCAAACCTATTATAAATAAAATTTTGTCGTTTTTTATTTTAGTCTTATTATTTTTAATATTATTTTTATTATTCATCGTATATTCCGAGTATGGTAAAATTTTCAACGGAATTCTTAAAATCGTCCAAAGTATGTTCGTCAAAATTTCCCGTCATATCTATATAAAAATAATATTGCCATTTTCTTTCTCTATAAGGACGGCTTACTATCGAAGTTAAATTAAAATTTTTTAGTTTTAAAAGAGCGTTTGCCAAAGAACCGTTTTTATGAGGAAGCGAGAATCTGATAGTCATTTTATTTCCGCTTTTTAAAATATTGTCGTAATTTGAAACTATAATAAATCTTGTCGTGTTTCCTCTTATATTTTCTATATTTTCTTTTATGATTTTAAGATTATAGATTGTCGCCGCATTTTTGTTCGATATCGAGGCTATGGTTTTATCTTTGCTTTTTGAAACCTCATAAGCCGCTTCCGCCGTGTTGCTCGCCTTTAATTCTTTAAAATTATTTTTTTTTATAAAATCGGAACATTGTTTTAAGGCTTGAGGATGAGAGATAACTTTTTTTATATTTTTTATTTTTACTCCCGCATTTGCCATAAGTCCGTATTCAATCGGCAGATAAATTTCTCCGACTATTTTGCAATTATACATAACGAGTATATCTAAAACTTCATTAACCATTCCTGTGGAAGAATTTTCCAAAGGCAATATTCCGTAATAACTCTCTCCGTTTCTTATGCTTTCGAGAGTATCCTCGAAACTTTTTTTATTGATTAATTTGCATTTATCTTTGAAAAATTTTTTAGCCGCTTCATGTCCGTTTCCGCCTTCCCGTCCCTGATACGCCACCGTTTTGTCATACTCGATTTTTTTATTAATATTATTTTTGTTATCTATAAAATTTTTTTCTATTAAATCTTTTTGTAATAATTTTGAAACCGACATTATATCGTTGTAAATAGTAGTAATAAGATTTGAAAGTTCTTTGTTTTTTAATAATTTTATTTTTTTTTCTATTACTTCGTTTTCTCTTTTGGCGTCAAAAATCGGCATATCGTTTTCTTTTTTGAACTTTCCGACTTTAACGCTTATGTTCATTCTTTTTTCTATGAGCGTTACTATTTGTTTGTCTATATTGTCTATTTCGTCTCTTAATTTTTTTAATTTTTCCATAATTAATTCTGACAAAAATTTTTTTAATATTTTTTATTTTAATTTTTTATAAATATATTATTTAACCGCATTAAAGTCAATAAATATTTTAAAATTTATTTGTATTTTTGCTATATAAAATATTAGTTGATAAATTTATTAAATATTTTATAATTTTACTATTATTTAATATAAACGAAAATATAAGGTATAAAAAATGAGCGAAAAAGCGTGTAAGTCATGCGGTAAACAAATAAACAATGATTTTCAAGTATGTCCATATTGCGGAGTAAAAGTTGAAGAAGCGACTTTAAACGAAACGGTTCATCATTCTTTAGAAAACCAAAAGTCTGAAAAAAGTTGGGTAGTATGTTTGCTTTTATTACTGTTTTTTGGGTATATTTATATATATAAGTTTTATGTAGGTAAAGTATTAGAGGGTTTTGTCGCTTGGTTTATTGGAATTGCCTCGATTATTTTTTTAGCGATAGGATTTATATTTTCTAGTGATGACAATGGGATAATTAGTATTATATTAGGTTTGTTATTAGGAACAATATATTTATTATGGATTGTAATAGATTTTTTTGCCATTTTAATTGGTAAATTTAAAGACAGAGAAGGTAAATATGTTGTTAAATAAAATATTAGCGATAAAATTGTAATTAATATTTTTTTTGAATATTCTTAATATAAATATCCTCCTTTATTGAAATTTAAAATTATTTATAACAAAACGGAGATTTTTAATTTTCTCCGATAAGTTATCAGAATTAATTGAAGCAGAAAAATGGATTACTTCGCTACCGTCACTTCGAGTGAAACGAGACTAAAGTCCACTGTTGGCGAGCAATACACACAAAATAGAATTTTATTCGGATAAATATTGAAATAAAATCTTTTACGGTTATAA
>CAZRYV010000245.1:0-2456 GCA_964604385.1 uncultured Brachyspira sp. | reverse complement strand
TATGTTAGGAAATTCGACCAATACAAATATACTCCTATTCTTATGCTTACTACCGAATCGCAGGACGATAAAAAAATGGAAGGAAAAGCTGCAGGAGCAAGCGGTTGGCTCGTAAAACCGTTTAATCCAACTCAGCTTTTGGATGTGGTAAAACGATTCTTAAATTAATGGTATTTTAAGAATATATAAAATGAGAGGGTGAAATAATATATGTTTGACAGCGACGAATTTATTTCGATATTCTTAAGCGAAGCTAATGAAATTGTCGAAGGTTTGGAAAACGATTTGGTTTTATTGGAAGACAATAAAAGCGACGAAGACTTATTAAATAAAATATTCAGAAGCGCCCATACTTTAAAATCTTCTGCAGGAACGGTTGGATTTACCACTATGAGCGAATTAAATCATGTTGCGGAAAATTTGCTTGAAAAAGTGAGAAGTGGCAAATTGGATGTTACTCCTAAAATGATAACCGTTTTATTGGAATTTTTGGATACAGTTAAAATAATGCTTCAAAATATCATAGACGGCAAGGGAGAAGCGGACGGAGTCGATAATATAGAATCTTTAAAGGCTAAAATTAAAGCCATAGCGGACGGCAACGAAGATATAGAAACTGTGTCTGCTGCAGAACCTAAAATTCAAAAAAAAGAAGTTCAAAAAACGGAAGAACCTAAAGAAGATATTAAAGAGAGCAAATCCGAAGAAGCGGAAAAAGCGGGCGGTTCAAATCTGTTCCATATAGATATGAGTTTTAAAGCCACTATATTCGATAACGGTATAGACCCTCTTATGTTTTTAAATGACCTCAAAGCCATAGGAACGATAAATAATTTAAAAATAGATACTTCCAATATTCCGTCTATTTCGGCATTGGAGGACCCTTATACATGTTATACTCAATTTTCATTGGACCTTGAAACAAATTCTGCTATAGAGCAGGTTCAAAATATATTTTTATTCGTAATAGACGATAACGATATTAATATTTCGGACGCTAAAAATGCGGCGCAAGAAGATAAAAGCAAATCTAAAGCCGAAACTCAAGCGGCATCCGAAACAAAAAAAGCGGAAACTCCCGCTCAAGAATCAAAAGAAGAAACTAATCAGGCAGAAACAAAAACGGAACAATCTAAACCTCAAGCTGCAAAAACTTCTTCGTCTTCTGCAAAATTGCAAGCTCCTTCCACAGTCAGAGTGGATACAAGGAAATTGGATAGTTTAATGAATTTAATCGGAGAGTTGGTTATAGCTCAATCGAGAATAATGCAGCTTACTCAAAGTTTGGATGTAGACAACGGACTTAAAGAAGCGGTAAGTTCGATGGATAGAACCTCGAGACAGATTCAGGAAGAGGTTATGAATATTCGTATGATGCCGGTAGGACCGATATTTAATCAATTCCATAGATATGTTAGAGATTTAAATTTGGAACTCAATAAGGAAGTTAAGCTAGTTCTTAAAGGCGAAACTACCGAAATAGATAAAAATATGTTGGAGCAGCTTTCAGACCCTCTTAAACATATTATAAGAAACTCTATGGACCATGGAATAGAAAAAACAAAAGAAGAGAGAATAGAGAGAGGAAAACCGGAATTTGGAACGATAACGATGTCTGCTGCGCATCAAGAGGGGCATGTCGTAATAGAAGTTTCGGACGATGGAAACGGATTAAATAAAGAAAAAATTTATAATAAGGCGATTGAAAAAGGTTTATTATCAAAAGACGGAAAATACTCGGATGGCGAAATATACAGAACGATATTCAGCCCGGGACTTTCCACAGCCGAAAAGATAACCGATATATCGGGAAGAGGAGTCGGAATGGATGTGGTTAGGGCTAATGTTGAAAAAATGAAAGGTAAAATTGAAATAAAATCGGAAGAGGAAAAAGGAAGCACATTTATAATAAAATTGCCTTTAACTTTGGCTATTATAGAAGGCATTACTTTCGCTTTGGGCGAACAAATATATATAATGCCTTTGATATCGATAATAGAACAGATGAAAGTAAAAAACGAACAGATAAAACCTTTTGAAGGCAGAGGAGAAATGATAAAAATCAGAGACGAATATTTGCCTCTTATAAGACTTCATAAAGTATTTGAAATAGACACTCAAGTTGACGATATAGACAACGGCATAGTAGTGGTAGTCGAAGCGGGATATAGAAGATGCGCTATATTTGTAGACGAATTATTAGACCAACAGCAAGTGGTTATTAAATCTTTGGATTCTGCCTTCAGTAAACATTCTGGTATTTCGGGCGGCACTATACTTGGAGACGGAAGAATAGCGCTTATTATAGATATACAGGGATTGGTTAATATATCTTTACAGGGAAAAATTAATAATGTCTAAATAATATTAAAGGATTAAATTATGATAATTAATCAAAATCAAAAAATTAATTCGGCTATTATACCTCAAGTAGGAGGCTTGGAAGACGATGAAAA
>CAZRYV010000244.1:0-2476 GCA_964604385.1 uncultured Brachyspira sp. | reverse complement strand
AAATTTTAAAAATATGATTTAATAAAATAAAAAAAATTAATTTAATTATAAAATTTAATACCGTTATTTATAGTTTTGATAAAAGTATTTTTTGTAATATAATTTTAAATTATTTAAAAAATATGTTCTTAAAAAGATAAAATAGAGGATAAAATTTAATGGATTTTTTAGAGATAGAATTAAATAAAGATAAAAAAATCATAAGCGAAGATTTTAGATATAGAAAAAAACTTTTAGTGGTTCTTTTCGTATCGGTTTTGGTAGTCGCTTTGCTTTTAATAAGATTGTTTTATTTGCAGATAATAAAAAACGGATATTATAGCGGTTTATCGAGAAATAACAAGGAACAGATAATACCGATAGAAGCTCATAGAGGCGAAATATACGACAGAAACGGAGTTATGGTAGCGGAAAATATTAAAGTTTATGTTATGTATATGATTCCCGTTTATTTGCCTAAAAATTATTTTGAAAGAGAAGAGCTTTTATACAGAGTTTCAAAAATATTTAATATAGATTTGAAGCAGATAAAATCGACTTTGGATAAAGTTTCTAAAAATAGCTACGAATCAATCGAAATAGCGGACAATATCACTATGGAACAAATCAGCTATTTAGCCGAAAGAGCGGAAGAATATCCCGGCGTTTATTACGGAAGCAAATCGGTGAGAAATTATCCGCTTGGTGAAACTATGACTCATATATTGGGTTATATAGGAAATATCTCGCAAGAAGAATTTGAAAACAAAAGAATCGAAGGCTATAGAAGAAATTCTATGATTGGAAAAGAGGGAGTAGAACAATTTTACGATAAGGAACTTCGCGGTATTGACGGATATGTTCAATGGATAGTAGATTCAAGAAACAGAGTTAAAGAAACGATAAGCCCCGCCGTAGGAAGACCGATTCCCGGAAAGAAACTAGTTTTAAGCATAGATTCAAAAATTCAAAAAGACGCCGAAGATTTGCTATACGGACAAATAGGAACGATAATAGTATCTCGTCCGACTACGGGAGAAATACTCGCTATGGTAAGCGCTCCATGGTATGACCCGAATATATTTATAGGAAAAATAGACAGAAATAAATATTTGGAACTTATAAATAATCCTGCAAATCCGTTTTGGAATAAGGCTATAAGAGGAAGGTATCCTCCGGGTTCAACTTTCAAATTGATATCCGCGGCAGGTTCTTTAGCCGAAGGAAGACTTACGGCAAATACTACAAGATATTGCGGCGGAGGTATGATGCTTGAAAACAGATTCTACAGATGCACAGGGCAGCATGGCTATGTCAATATGTATAGGGCGATTCAATATTCTTGCAATACTTATTTTTATACTATGGCTTACGAACTCGGACCTAATTTTATAAAAAGGTATGCTGAAATGTTCGGATTTAGTTCTTCTACGGGAATAGATTTGCCCGGAGAAAAAATAGGAATAGTGCCGAGCGCTGATTGGAAGAGAAGAAAAATAGGCGAATATTGGTGGGACGGCGACACTTTGCAGTATGTTATAGGACAGGGTTATATGTCTGCCACTCCGATAGCGGTTCATATGGCTACATCGGCGATTATAAACGATGGAGTTATGTATAGACCTCATGTGGTTAAAGAAATAAGAAGTTCGCAAACGGACGAAGTTATATACAATAACGATAAAGTGGTAATGAAGAAATTGGATATTCCGCAAAGTATATTTACCGTAGTTAAAGAGGGAATGAGAATGGCGGTAGCGGGCGGAACGGCGAGAAACGGCGCTTGGTCTCCTCATATAAAATTGGCGGCTAAAACTTCTACAGCTCAAAACGCTCAAGGAAAAGACCATACTTGGATTACAATATTCGGACCTTATAATCAAAGACCTACGGACGATATGGTAGCGGTTACAGTTATGTTGGAACATAGCGGCGGCGGCGGCGGAAGCACGGCGGGACCAATTGCTACGGCTATGCTTCGTTCAATACTATCGGGAGAGAATGCCGTAGAAGTTAGAAATTCTATATATTACAGAATGCAAAGTATTTACGAACAGTTTAGACTCGCTAGAGAACAAGCGGCTGCCGAAGAGGCGGAAAATGAAGAGAAAGAAAAGGACGATAATAAAAAATCTGCAAACGAAGATAACAGGATAAAATATGAATGAAAAAAGAGAAATAAAAAGATTGTTTATATTCGAGTGGAGAATATTGTTGGCGATAATATTTTTGATGATAGCGGGAGGCGTGGCGGTTTATTCTTCGACATATTCGGCGGAAGCGAGCAAAATGAGTTGGCTTTTTTTGAAATATATATTTTTTTCGGTTACCGTTTTGGTTATTATGTGCATAACTATGTTTATAAATTATACGAAATTAGCCGAGCATAGAATATCTTTATATATACCGATGATTATACTTTTGATTTTGGTTTTGATTCCACATGTCGGAACTACGATTAATGGAAGCAGCAGTTGGCTATTTGGAATGCAGCCTT
>CAZRYV010000243.1:0-2537 GCA_964604385.1 uncultured Brachyspira sp. | reverse complement strand
GTTGACTGTTGACTGTCACAAAGTTATAAAATAAAAAATTAGTCATAATGATTTATTATACAATTTATTATATTTTTGTCAAGTGTAAATTCTACATAATTATTAAAAAATTCTACTATTATTTTTATATTTTTTATTTATATTTAATTTATATTTTTTTAATAATATAAGTATATTTTCAAATGGTTGACATTTGGAAATTTTAAGCTATAATTTGTCATTCAAAAATAATTCAAATTAATAGAGAGTTTCAAAATGGATATAGCTATACTAACGGCGGCAATAATAATAATAATCTGCATAATGGCAAATAATTTATCTTCAAAAATCGGAGTTCCTTCCCTACTTTTATTTTTAATATTAGGAATGATTTTTAATAAAATGTATAATTTCAACGATTATGCTCTGTCAAGTAATATTTGCACAATCACTTTAATATTTATAATGTTTTATGGAGGCTTTGGAACAAATTGGGAATTTGCAAAACCTGTGGCAAAGCAGGCGTTTTTGCTTTCGTTCATAGGCACTTTTTTAACTTCAATTATCACGGGATTATTATGTCATCTTATACTTAAAATTGATTTATTTGAAAGTATGCTTATAGGTTCGGTTATCGGTTCTACTGACGCCGCTTCGGTGTTTTCAATACTTCGTTCAAAAAATTTAAATTTAAAAGGCGGTTTGGCTTCTCTGCTCGAACTTGAAAGCGGAAGTAACGACCCTATGTCATATATGCTTACGGTTATATTTTTAGGTTTAATCGGAAAAACCATAGGAACTCCTCTGTCTATAATTATAATGCTTTTTAAACAAATAGTTTTCGCATTATTGACAGCCGCTTTAATATCGTATCTCGCTTATTTGGTTCTTAAAAAAATTAAATTCGCAATAAACGGACTCGACACGATATTTGTTTTTGCAACGGCGCTTCTCTCTTATTCTTTATCTGCGGCGTTTGGAGGAAACGGATTTTTAAGCGCTTATATAGTGGGAATAGTTTTAGGTAATTGCCATTTTAAAAATAAAGTCATTTTGGTTAATTTTTTTGACGGCATAACGGGACTTATGCAAATGATATTGTTCTTTTTACTAGGACTGCTTTCCACTCCTCAAAATATACTTCCCGCCGCATCTACAGCGATTCCCGTAGTTTTATTTATAACTTTTATAGCGCGTCCTATAGCGGTGGCGATTTTACTCACTCCATTCAAAGTGGATTTTAAAAAGCAACTACTCGTTATGTGGGCGGGATTAAGAGGAGCCGCTTCAATCGCTTTTGCAATATTCGTTATGGGAAGCGGTATAGAAGGAATAAATTACGATGTCTTTCATATAGTGTTTTTTCTTGCGATAACTTCGATATTATTTCAGGGAACTTTTCTTCCTATCATAGCGAGAAAATTAGACTTGGTAGATTCCAACGAAAATGTTTTAAAAACCTTCAACGATTATGTAGACGATTCGGATATGCAGTTAATTCAAATAACCATTCCTCCGTTTCATCATTGGGTTGGCAGACAAATTAAAGATATAGAATTACCCGAAAATTCGATAGTCGTTACTATAGAAAGAGGCGAAAGCACGGTTATACCAAACGGAAACACGGTTATAGAAAAAGGCGACATAGTTATCTTGAATGCAAAAAGAACAAAATATTATGATATAAATTTAAAAGAAATAATTATAAACAATAATCATCCTTGGAAAGACAAAGAACTTAAAGATTTGCATTTGGCTAAAAATAATTTAGTCGTTATGATAAAAAGAGACGGCGGAACGATTATACCAAGAGGAAACACCACTATAAAACATAACGATATAGTTTTGCTTAGAGAAGTTTAAAAGTTTAGAGATTTAATACTAAAGAATTATAAAGCTCGATAGTTTTGTCGGATAAATATTGTTTTTTGCTTAAAACGAAATTTATAGATTCAAAAACGACATCCAAAAAAGCCTCGTCAAAATCTATAAAAATTTTTTCCCTGATTTTATCCGCAGTTTCGATTTTTCGCGTAGGTTCGAGATAATCTGCCGCATATATTATTTTTTCAAGCATGCTCATATTTCCATGCCCAACCGTATGACTTTCTATTGAATTTAAAATATCTTTATCTTTTATATTAAATTCTTTTTCCGTAATAATAGCGCTCACTCTCGCATGAAGCAAAGCCCCCGTTATATAATCGGGATATTTAATATTATCGTATTCGAATATTATTTTTTTCATTTCATCGTCTTTATATCTCTTTCCCAAATCATGACATAAAGCGGATAAAGAAGTTTTATAAATATCGACATTATATTTTTCGGCTATTTTGACGGCTAAATCTCTAGTCGAAAGTATATGTTTTTCTCTGAAAGGAAGATATTTTTTTATATATTCTATTATTTCCAATTCTTTTTTATTAAATTCTATATTAAAATTATTCATAATAAATATTTAAATTACAAATTTATAATATGCAAGAATACTTTAAAATCTAAAAAATGCAATAATATTTGTCAATCATTTTTAATTATTGATAAAATTCTTTTTT
>CAZRYV010000242.1:1542-2637 GCA_964604385.1 uncultured Brachyspira sp. | reverse complement strand
AAAATTAAATACCTATGAATGCAAATGTGAACTCAAAAAAAACGACTCTTAAAAATATAGCCGAAAAAGCGAATGTTTCAATAGCTACGGTTTCAAGGGTATTAAATGGAAATGAAAATGTAAACGAGAATATAAAAAATAAAATCAATCAAATAATAAAATTAGACGGATATTATAAAAAAAGAAAAGCGGACAAAAAAATTATATCTGTTATTATTCCCGATATAACGAATCCATTTTTCGCAAACATAATAAAAGGCATAGAAATCACGGCTAATTTATACGGTTATCATATAATTTTATCGCAATACAGAGAAAACAGCGATATATTAGACAAATATTTTGACGAAATAAGCGCTATCGGAATATCGGGTTATATAATAATTCCATCTATCGGCGATACGGAATATTTTAAAAATATAATAAATAAATCAACCGTTCCAATAATATTTTTAGACAGAAAAGTCGATATGGATAATGTTAATTATGTTGGCAGCAATAACGAAGAAGGAGCTTATAATGCCACGAAATATTTAATAGATTTAGGACATAAAAAAATTATCTATATGGCGGGACCAAAAAATATAAGCACGGAAAAAGAAAGATTCAGCGGTTTTATCATGGCGTTAAATGAAAACGATATAGATTTTGACATGAAAAAATATTACAAAACTGCAAATTTCAACTTCAACGAAAGTTACAAACAAATGAAAGAAATCATAAAATCAAAATTGGAATACACGGCTATATTTTCGGCATGCGACATTATGTGTTTTGGAATAAAAAAAGCTATAGAAGAAAGCGGAATGTCAATTCCCGAAGATGTTTCTTTAATAGGTTATGACGATATTCCTTTTTCTTCGATAATAGGACTTACAACCGTATCTTCTCAAGTTTATGAAATGGGAAAAAATGCCGTTTTATCGATTCTAAATATAATAAAGCAAAGAACGAAAGAAAATATAAATATAGTTCTTCGTCCAAATATTGTAATAAGAAATTCCTGCAGAAAAATATAAAATATATAAAAGTATAATATTAAATATTGATTTTTTATAAAATCGATTGTAAAATAAAATGTTTTTTTAATTTATA
>CAZRYV010000242.1:0-1442 GCA_964604385.1 uncultured Brachyspira sp. | reverse complement strand
TACGGAGGCAATTTTAAATATGGAATTAAAAGATTATATAAGAAATATTAAAGATTATCCGAAAGAGGGAATATTATTTAGAGATATTACTACTTTATTAAAGGATAAAGACGCTTTTAAATTAGCCATAGATAAAATGGCAGAACAAGTGAAAGATAAAAAAATAGATTTAATAGTCGGAGCGGAGAGCAGAGGATTTTTAATTGGCTCCGCTTTAGCTTATAAAATGAATTGCGGATTTATTCCCGTTAGAAAAAAAGGAAAATTGCCTTATAAAACTATTTCGGAAGAATACGCTTTGGAATATGGAACGGATACTTTATTTATGCATGAGGACGCTATTAAAAAAGACGATAATGTTTTGGTTGTGGACGATTTGATAGCAACTGGCGGAACGGCTCTCGCTATGATTAAAATGGTTGAAAGATTGGGCGGAAATGTAATCGGTTCTTCATTTTTGATAGAACTTGAAGAATTAAACGGAAGAAAAGAAATAGAAAAATATCCGATAAATGTTTTGATTAAATATTAATAAAATTTTTATAAAATTTTTAATAAAATATTTTAATAAAATAATAAAATTTTAACAATTTAACGATAGGATAAAGAGATACTTGAACGCCCTATAGTTATAAGTCCAACTCCGTTATCTGCAAGTTTTATTTGTATAGACTGACTCCTGTCAATATCGTCTCCGATTGTCCAAGAATTTTTTTGAGGTTCGAAGAGTCCCGCTTTAACTGAAGAGCCTTTTTCTCCCAAAAAGATTTTTATATCGTAATAAGTAATAACTATTCCGTTAAATCCTTTTATAGTCTCTTCGCTGATTTTTAAAGGAGCGACTAAATTTATATTTTTTATATTCTCTTCGTTTATATTTTTAGTATTATTTTTTCCCAATACATAATAAGTTTTATTTCCGATTTTTACCGACAAAACTTCTCTGTCCGCACCGAATTCTTTGATTGTTATTTTAGGCGTTTCTTCTTTATCTTCTTTAACTATAGGTTTTGGTTCTTCTTTTATTTCGGATTCTATTGTTTTACATCCCGCGATAGATATAACGATAAAAACGACAAATATGGCAGATAGAATAATCAACATTTTTTTTAACATAAACAAACCTCTCCAGCTTTTCTTTAGTATTAGTAATAATAAAATCGCAAAAAATAAATTATAGTAAAATCTTAATTTAAATTTCGGCAATAAATTAAATTATATTATAAATTTATTTAAATTTAATTTAAATTTTATTTAAATTATAATAGTAGATAAATTAAAAAAATATTATAAATTTAAACTTGACATTTTTTATAAAAAATGATAATATTTGCAGATTAAATTATAATATTTTTAAATTAAATAAATTAATTAGTGATTAGTTTTATAAGGAGTAAAAATGTTTTTAACGGATAAATTCTCACTTCTCACTTCTCACTTCT
>CAZRYV010000241.1:0-2642 GCA_964604385.1 uncultured Brachyspira sp. | reverse complement strand
GATAATTTAATCGATAAATTCTTCAGCTCAGCTCAGCTCAGCTCAGCTCAGCTCAGCTCAGCTCAGCTCAGCTCAGCTCAGCTCATGCTTAATTTTAAACTATTCTAAAAGTTATGTTTATAAAATAATTTTCTTTTTCTTTAGTTTTTGCAAATCAAGGGAGAGTTTTACACTCGCAAGACTAAAAAATAATTTTGAAATAATAAGTCGTTTCTTTACGGCGTTTGATATAATCTGCGGAAATTTTATTCAAAATATTTTTCGCAAAAATTACCTCGTTAAAAATTATATCTTTCGCAGTTTAAGGAACGGCTTTTTATTTAATAAAAAATTTATAAAAATCTATTTAATAAGGAGTCATTTATGACTAAAACAATTTTCAAAACATTATTATCTTTGTTAATTTTGTTTTCCATATTTTCCATAAGCTGTGGCGGAAACGATATAACGGGCGGCGGCGATGGCGGTGTTATCGGAGGCGGAGGAGGTGGCAGTGGCATAATTCCTTCATTACCGCCCGACAATAATTTGCCTCCCGAAACGGATACGGAAAGCGCTAAAGATTTTTTAAAAGATACTTTCAATAAATATTCAAAAGGACAAGTTATAGAATTTGGAAACGAAACTTATAATTTTGACAGTTCTGCAAATATGACTTTAAACGGAATTACATATAATTTTTGGGGAATGGCTCCCGACAATAATCAAACGGCATATTATTATTATTATAACAGCGGAAGCGTAGAACCTCAATTTATGCAAGTTTATCAGGATGAATATGCTAACATAAGAAAAACGGATATATCCTCAAGCGAAATTATAGACAAAATGAAATCGACAATATTTAACGAAGACCCAGATACAACAGAAATAGATTATAAAACGGTAAAACAAAGACAAAATACAAGCTCTCTAGCAACTAGTTGGAAAAATCAAATTAAAGATAAAGCGGCGAGCATGGGAGGAACTATTAACGCAAGCGGAGATGTTATTATTAATATTGGCGGCGGACAAACTATGACTTATTATTTTTGGGGCGCAACCAATAAAAACGGTAATTTAAATGGACTTTATTATTTTGACCCCAATGACCCAGATTATGACGGATATTATCCTGTGGCTTTTAAACTATCCACAAGCGATTCACTATATTGTCAACAAACGAGCTATGGCGAAGATTTAGGATTAATTATACATCCCAAAAAAGATGCTCCTGATAATACAAGAATAAACCCGTCTCAAATTAGCGCTCAAGAATCTCGAGATTGGAACGATAAAATAAAAAATCAAACTTATAAAGCATGGTATCAAAGCGATAGTAATGCAACTTATACTTTTGATGCAAACGGAAATTTGGAACTTGACTATAAATATCAACCTTATGGAAATAATGGGCAACCCGTAGGAAATCCTATTCCCACTAACGAAAAGTTTACATTTTGGGGAGCCGTTGAAACTAATCAATATGGAAACCAACAACAATTATACGGATTTTATTATAACAGACAAGACTATTATGATGGCTCTTCTTATTATAACAGTTTAGCCATTACTTTTTATGATTATAGTGGTAGCGGAAGCGAAACTTTCTCCTCTCAACAAATAGGCTATGGTGAAGATTTAGGATTAATAATGCATCCTCCAAAAGATAGCCCAGATAATACAGGTATAAAAACCCCTCAACCTAACACAGAAAAATCTCGAGATTGGAAAACTAAAATAAAAAATAGATTCTTTACCAACATAAACTATCAGAGCGACGACAATGCAACTTTTATTTTTGGTGAATACGGAAGTTTGGAGATTAGACATAAAATTAATTATTATGATAATGTAACTGGAAGTCAAAAAACTATGATTACTAATGAACCTTTTACATTTTGGGGAGCCGTTGAAACTAATTATTATGGCAGCCCAGATTTATTCGGATTTTATTATAATTATACAGTATGGACTAATTACGAATACCCTAGCGGCGGAGGCACACCAACAGAAAAAAGAACTACAAATTATCAAAGTTTAGCATTATATATAGAAGGAGCGGGAAGTGTTATAAGCGGAGATTTAACCGAAGACGAACTTACCGACCTTATGTTTGAGAAAAAAATTGGTTATGATTATGATAATCCGAAATACTCTTTAACCACAACTGATAACGATAATTGGAAAGCTAAAGTAAAAGATAATAAAGTTGAAGAACAATATACGACTATTTATAATTTTGAGAGTGGCGGAAATATATTGGTAAAAGGCGGCAGAAACAATGATAATTTTAGATATCAACTTCAAAGCGTTCAAAATAATATTACAAATGCGGTATATAAAAAATCTGTTAATTTAAGAGATATGTTTGGCATTGTCGCTCCGAATTCTTCTATTACAGAATATTACGGCATTACATTTAATACGACTGATAACAAATTTAATGTATATTCTGCTTCGGACGATTATCAAAGAAGATTTGATAATTGGAAACAAAGTAGTTTCGATAGGGACGGAAAACCGCATAATAATAAAGTATGGGAAAATATGCCACTTCAATCTCCAGATGATATTGATTGGAACAGCTTTAATCCTAAAGTTAAAGACGGAGTTTTAATACAAATAAAATAATAATATAATTTTCACGCATTCAACGGGCG
>CAZRYV010000240.1:0-2658 GCA_964604385.1 uncultured Brachyspira sp. | reverse complement strand
AATTCATTGAAATTATTTAATAAAATCATAAATTTATTGAATATACAAATAAATATTAATTTTTTAATAATTTTAGACTATTTTATATAATTTATATGTTGACAAAATTCAAAAAATGTTATATACTATAAATAAAATAAAAAATACTATATCAAAGGAGAAATACATGAAGGGCTATGCTATGTTAAAAATAGGGGAATCGGGATGGATTGAAAAGGAAAAACCAGCCTGCGGACCCAAAGACGCCATCGTAAAACCTTTGGCGGTTGCTATATGCACTTCGGATGTTCACACATTATGGGAAGGAGCAATAGGCGAAAGACATAATATGATATTAGGACATGAAGCTTGCGGAGAGGTTGTGGAAGTCGGAAGTTTGGTAACGGATTTCAAAAAGGGAGATAGAGTATTAATTCCTGCAATTACTCCTGACTGGGATGCGGTTGAATCTCAAGCAGGATATCCTATGCATTCTGGCGGTATGCTTGCAGGATGGAAATTCTCCAACTTCAAAGACGGAGTATTCGGAGAATTTTTCCATGTTAACGATGCAAATGGAAACTTGGCTTTACTTCCAAAAAATATAGACCCCGTTGACGCTTGTATGCTTTCCGATATGGTGCCTACGGGATTTCATGGAGCGGAATTGGCGGATGTTCAATACGGAGATACAGTTTTAGTTATAGGAATAGGACCGGTAGGACTAATGGGAGTTGCAGGCGCAAGTCTTCGAGGAGCTTCAAGAATCCTTGCAGTTGGAACGAGAAAAAATTGTATAGAAGCCGCAAAAAAATATGGAGCGGAAGAATTCATAAACTATAAAAACGGACCTATAGACAAACAAGTATTGGAACTTACCGGAGGAAAAGGCGTAGACAAAGTTATAATAGCCGGCGGAGAAGTTGACACTTTCGTAGAAGCCGTTAGAGCCTTAAAACCCGGCGGAAAAATAGGAAATGTTAACTATTTGGGTAAAGGCGATTATGTTCAAATTCCGAGAGCCGATTGGGGCGTAGGTATGGGACATAAAGCGATATTAGGCGGACTTATGCCCGGCGGAAGATTAAGAATGGAAAAATTGGGTTCTTTAGTTTCTTCGGGTAAATTAAATGTTCACCACATGGTTTCCCATGTATTCGAAGGTTGGGACAATTTAGAAAAAGCTTTATTTATGATGAGAGATAAACCTGCGGATTTGATTAAACCCGTAGTTAGTATAGAAAAATAATAAAGCAAACTCATAGTTTTTAGGCAGGCATCATTTAAGTGTCTGCCTTATTATTTTAAAATAATTCATATAAAAATAGTTGACAAAATTTAACAAAGGAATTAAAATGTCAGAAAAAGCTTATTGTAAATACTGTAACAAAAATTTAAGTATTTTTAACATAATTTTGGAGAAAATATTATGAATTATAGTATAGAAGAATTAAAAAGCACTTGGGATTTTTACAATGACAAGGCGGAAGAGATTATAAATGGTGTATTTGAAATTACTACAAAATTCATCAATAGCGATATGCTTAAAAAATATAGAGAATATAACGAAAAGAATAATTTTGTAGAAAATTACCCTTTCAATATTTTTGAGTTAATATCTGATATTTATTATAGAGAAAATTTTCATTCCGATATAATAGCGAAATTATTTGAGCATAAAATTATATTAAAAAACTTTCTTAATTATATTGAAGTCGACAGTAATAAATATATTAATTCCCAAATAAAAAGAGAAGAAAAGAAAATAGATATTCTTATCAAAACCGAAACTAATTGTATCATTATTGAAAATAAACTTAATTGGGCTAGCGATATGCGGGAACAATTATCTAGATATTACGAAATATGCAAAAACGATAAATTGGAAGTGGATAAAATAGTATATTTATCTCCAAATAGTTCTAAACAGCCTGAAGAACATAGTATTGAAGGCATTCCTAATCATAAAGAATTAGTAAAAATTATAATCGGTTATGATGGAGAAAATGAAGATTTTTATACTATGGTTTTAAAAAAGAGTTTGAAAGAAATGTATAATAACGAGCCTAAAGAATGGCTTTTATTATTAGAACATTATTTAAAAATTTTAAGAAAAACAGGAGTAACCAAAATGGACAAATTAACAGAAAAACTTTACGACAAAATTTTAAGTGAACCTCAAGAATACGAGAAAATTAAATTAATAGTGGATATGTATAATAATTTAAAGATACCCCGCATGAATAATTTAGTTTCTAAATTAAATGGAAAAAATTTGAATAATGTGGGTTATGTTAGAGAATTTCCCAGCGAAAAAAGAGGGGCAAAGTATGCCATATTTATCTTTGTTGATAAATTTGAATACACTTCTTTATATTTCTTTCAGCATGATACGAATAAACCCCAACAAGATAAAGATAATAAAGATATAGAAACTTGGCTAAAAAAACATAATTTATTTGAGGGTTTTTTCTTAGATGTGTATTGGTATAATAGATGGTGTAAAAAATTTGAATTTCCTAAAGAAGAAAAATTCTTATACGAATTTACAGAAAAATTAATAAAATGTTTGGAAGAAGATATTGAATCAATTTATAGCGGAAAATAACCTTAAACTTTTAATATTTTATATATTAAATTAGTTTTTATTTAAATATTACTCAAATCTATTTTTTCTCT
>CAZRYV010000239.1:0-2754 GCA_964604385.1 uncultured Brachyspira sp. | reverse complement strand
AGCGCCGACTATAAAACCTTTTAAAACTTTCATTTGAATTAAACCCTATAAATTAAATTTTATTTTTTATTTTATTTTACTTTATTTTGCATCATAGCATATATAAAATATTAATGCAATTTAAATCTAAACTATAATGGAATATAAATTTTTATTTTCAGCTGTTGTAATATTAAAAAAATATCATATAATTTCTTTATTAAGTATAAAAATCATAATAATCGATTGGAGGAAGATGAGCATGATAAGAAAGATTAAAATCTTCGGCAAAACGGTGGAAATTTATTATAAAGACGGCGTCGATCAATCGAGGGAATCGATGTGGCGAAGAGGTGGAGTGGAGAATATTCCGCCTGAAAAAGTTGATAAAATGTTAGGTAGGACGGATCGTGAAAGAGCAAGAAAGTTAGACGAAGACTACATCCCTCGCATGCACAAGTTTCATGACGGAATAGTGGTGCAAAATTGCTTTGGTATTCCTGAAGAATATTGGAATGTCGAAATGTATAACTATGCGGATGAATGTAGAGAGAGTCACTATGTTGAAATTTAAGGAGAATAAAAAATGATAAGAATAGTTGAAGTGAACGGAAAAAAGGTTGAAATCTTTTATAAGGATGGCGTGGAGCAGAGCATTAAAAGTGCCGATGCGGGAGTGGAAAATATTCCATTCACGGAGCATTTTAAAAAGCAAGTTCCAGAAATACTTGGTTATGGCGGAGGAAGGGATGTGTATGCGGTTTTAGATAAAGCGGGAGAGGAGGACAGGGAATATCGTCCTCGTGTTTGCATGTTTTGTTACGAAAAGGGCAAGCCACTTTTGGTTCAAAATAATTCAGGCATCCCTAAAAAATATTGGAATGTAGAAATGTATCGTTACGAAATTGAAGCGACTTATACTCATTATATGTTATAGAGGAATAAATGGATTTTGTATTCGCAAAAATAGTTAGAGACGGTGGAAAAATATATGTGTAGAAATCCGAAAGATTATGCTCCGAGCAATTTCGTCATTATGAATGTAAAAAAGACAAATGGGGATGTAAAACGGTCGAGTTAGACTTTTTGCATAGAAAATAAAAAAGGTTTATATAACGAACATGAATAACTATTTAAAAAACAAAGCTTTTGAAACTTACATGCTATTGATAGAGGGGCATGATAAAAGTAAAATTGACGAACGCTTAAAAAAGTATATTTATCAATTGATGAAACGAGATAAACTCTCTTTTGATATAGCAATAGTTCGGGCAATACTTTGCATGGGCAAGCTAACACAATGTGATCCGAGCTGGTTAGTTCCTGCTCCGAAGCGGACGACTGATGGCGGGAAAGGAAGCGGGAACTTCGGACAAAAGGAATGTTTTGGTCAGGTTGAAGGTTCGAGTAAAGCAGGAGGAACACTTAAAACTGAATCAGTTACCGTTGATTTTGGAACAATAGACGAAGGCGACAGAGTAAATAGAAAAATGTTATTGGATGTCGTTGATGCGTTAATTGATATAAATAGAAAATTGAATAAAGTAGGTAAAACGGGAATAAAAAAATCCGCTGGTTTGGGTTTACAGGAAGTGGCGGATGCGGTTCGTGACTATGATAAACGGCAGGAATTTGATAGGATGAATGCCGAATTAGATAAAAAAATACAGAGCTTGAAGGAGGAGCTTGGAATATGAATAAGCATAATTTGATAAAAAGTTATTTAAGGGAGAGGGGCATGAGAGTATTGGACTCGGCAGATAAAAAATTGCGGGTTGATGTATATGATTCTATGTCGCCTGAAGAAATAAAAAGACGGGTTGATGCTTTAGAAATACAGGATTTAGATTTAACGATTGACGATTCGGGAGAGGATGTGGAAGAGCTGGAAGAAGACGAAACGGTTGACGAGCCTGCGGACGATGATAAACCAGCTGATGACAAACCAGCTGACAATGGAGTATGGTGGTGGCGTGAAACGGAAGAAGACGAGGCAGACTTCAAGGGATTTAAAGTGATAGGCGAGGAAGATACAAATGAATTCAGGATGCCAAATGGTTTATAAATGAACTAAAATAGTATATTTTAGCGCATCATGAAATTAAAGGACAAGTATGGTATTAAAGCGAAAAATTGGCGTGAATTGTTATACACTGCATGTAATACAAAAGATAAAAAAGGGCTTGAACGCAGGTTATTAAGCTGTGGTTTTATAAGTTCTGACGATATAACTAAACGAGGAGGACAAAATGGTAGTCAATTCAAACGAAATAAATAAAAGTTTTTACGATCCCGAATATCATGCATGTCAAGTGGAGCTTTACAAAAGGATGCTGGAGGATGCGGAATCATTGCGTGGCACTGAATATTACGAAGACTATGTCAAAAGTATAAAAGAGGATGCGGTATTCGATGAAAACGGTTATTTGGTATCGGTTAGTAATTGGGTGGAAACCTACAATTCGGGGTTAACTTTATTGGACGGCGGTGAAGATGATAATTAAGCCTGCCCGACTTCGTAATGTTTTCGTAAAAGTTCAGGAGAATATTTTATCAATTGTAACGAATAAGTCTTTGATAGGAATGGCGACTTATAAAAACAAGCAGATACTAAATCGGGTGCAGGAGCAGTTAGATTTTATGGTGAATAAATCGTGGGAATATGCCCCCGATTTATTCTCTCAAATTTATAGAATGTCAAAATTGTATAACAAATCTAACTAAATTTATAATTTAATTTATAGATATATTTATATTGAAAATAAATAATAAATT
>CAZRYV010000238.1:0-2792 GCA_964604385.1 uncultured Brachyspira sp. | reverse complement strand
CGTTGGTAATATAAGAAGTTGATAAAAACTAGAGAGAATATTTTAATAATATTCTTTTCAAGTCTAATTAAATTTATTTGTATACAATAATTTATAATAATTAAATCTTAAAAATTATATAAAAACATATATTTATTTTAATAATTATTGTATAATATTAAAATTGTTTTAAATTAAGGAAATTTGCAAAATGATTAAATTCTTTCAGAGTCAATCCACAGAGGCTAGACGAGACTTAATACTTCATGGCTCTATTAAAAATACTCTTATTATGCTTTCCATTCCCACTCTTATGATGGGTTTGGTTCAATCTATGATTCCTCTTATGGACGGGCTTTTTCTAAATAATGTTACGGGGAGATTGATAGCGAGCAGTATACATTTTTCAGAACCAATTATAAATATGATGACGGCTTTATCTCAAGGTTTGGGCGTGGCCGCTATGGCGATAGTAGGGCAGTATAACGGAATTGGAGATTTTAAAAACGCTAAAAAAGTTTCGACACAAATAGTGGTAGCGGGCATTTTATTCGGAATCGCTATGGGTCCAACATTATATATAGTAAGCATATTGGTTTCTATGAATTTGCAAGAGGGAGTTAGAGAGAGCGTTTTTCAATATTTGTCTTTATATAGTTTCGTTATGCCTATGACTTTTATGGCGGCTATTTATAACGGTTTGAAGAACGCAAACGGAAAACCCGAAGCCACTTTTATAAGAATGCTTTTATTATTAATATTTAAAATAATATTTAATTTTATTTATGTATATTTTCTGCAATTAAAAATAGTTGGAAGCGTTTTGGCGTCTTTTTCGACATATTCTCTGATAAGCGTTTGGATGTATTACGATTTGTTTATTAAAGAAAGCGAAGATAAACTTACTTTAAAAGGATTTAAATTCGACATATCGATAATTAAACAGCTTATGGTTATCGGCGTTCCTTCAATGCTTACCACATTTTTAAGCAATTTCGGATTTTTTTTAATTAACAGCGAAGTTGAAAAATATGGGCAAATAGTTCTAAATGGAAACGGAATAGCGAATAATATAACCGCCGTATGTTTTAATATGCCTGCAGCTTTCGGTTCGGCTGTTACGACTATGGTAAGTATGAATATCGGAGCGCAATATTCCGACAAGGCTAAAAAATCATGCTATATGGGAATAATGATGAGCATTATAACATCCATCACTTTAATCGCAATTATTCTTCCGTTATCAAAATATATGACGATTTTATTTACAAGAGATGTCGAGGATTTGGCTATAGCGAACGGAGCGCTTCCAATATACGCATTATCGATTATAGGTTTTGGAGTTACTATGGTGTCGCAGGGAGCTTTAATCGGACTCGGCAGAACAAGAGTTCCTTTATTTATCAGTATTTTAAGGATATGGTTTTTTAGATATATATTTATTTTAACCACTTCTCACCATTTGCAATATTGGTCGGTTTTTTACGGAAATTTATTTTCAAACACTATGGCGGGCATAATCACTTTTATCATAATTCTTAAAACTCCTTGGCGTTCGGTTATTAATATGAACACTCAAAATATTTTTATTTTAAGGGCGAAACTTTTTGCAGATAGAATAAGTGCAACTTTATTTCCTAAAAATGTCGGTAAGAGAAAAGATTATAATGCAAAAATGAAAAATAAATTAAAAAATATTAAAGATTCTTCTAAACTTGCAAAATTTATGAAGAGAGAGGAAGAAAAAGCGCAAAGGATAAAAGAAAGAGAAGAAAGAATACAAAAGAAACGCGAAGAGAGAGATTTGGAAATGGAAAGATACGCCAAACAAATAGAAGAGATAAAAGAAAATAGAAAAAAGATGCATGACGAAAGAATAAAATATTTGGAAGAGAGAAAAAAAGAAAAAGAAGAGAAAAAAATTAGAGATAAAGAAAAACTTAAAGAAAGAATAGAAAATAGACTAAAATTAAAAGAAGAAAGAAAAATCTCACGCGAGCAAGAAATTTTAGCGATTAAAAATAAGAATAAAGAAAAAACAATAAAAAATAAAAATGGAAAAAAAGAAAAAAATAAAAGAGATAAGAATGAATAAAACTTTAATACTACTTATAGCAGGAAACTCGAAAAGATTTGGCGGAAAAATAAAAAAGCAATTTCTTAAAATTAATAAAAAACCTCTATTTCTTTATACTTTTGAAGCCGTCATTAAATTTAAATTTGAAAATATTATAATCGTAAGTCCTAAAAACTATATAGATAAAGTAAAAAAAATAATCGACAATTCGGTGGAAAATAAAAATATAAAAAATAAAAATATATATTATACAGAAGGCGGAGACGAGAGAGTTTATTCCGTTTATAATGCAATGAAATTTATAAAAGATAATTTTATCAAAACCGATTATGTTTTTATTCATGATGGAGTTCGTCCGATAGTTTCAAAAAAAGAAATTAAAGAATTGTCGGATTCGGTAATCAAAAATAACGCAGTAATTTTAGCTTCTAAAGTAGTGGATACAATAAAAAAAGTAGATTCTAAAAAAAATATAGTTGAAACGATAGACAGAGATTTTATTTATAGAGCGGCTACTCCTCAAGCGTTTAATTTCAAAAAATATATGACAGCAATTGACAAATATATGCACGATACGAATTACAATAAAAAATCGGAGAAAAAAATAGCAACAGACGATGCGGAAATTTACAGCGCTTATGCGGGAAAAGTAGCGATAGTGGAATGCTCTTCGAATAATATTAAAATTACCAATAAAGAAGATTTATCATTGTTTAAATATATTAAAAATCTGTAA
>CAZRYV010000237.1:0-2855 GCA_964604385.1 uncultured Brachyspira sp. | reverse complement strand
TTTTGGATATTCCTATAAATATTCTTTTGAGGATTTTTTCTCGAAAATATCTTTGTGGGACTTCTTTCGGATACAATATCCTTAAAAGGACTCCCTTCGGTCGCAATATCCTAAAGGACTTCCTTTGGTCACAATACAATACAATACAATACAATACAATACAATACGGATTATTTTAGATTTTTTAAACTACATATATTTGACATTATATTATAACATTAAGAATTATAAGAGTTTTTTGAATAGGGATATTATAAAAAATAAATCATTGTTTTGGGTTGCCTCTTACCAAGATGGGATTTCTCATCTTTCTATATAATATAATTTTCTCAATGGGATATAGCGATTATATCCCATTGATACTATCAGACATTATCAATTTATCTATAATTTAAGCATTAATTTGCTCATTCTTGAAGCGAACAATTTTGGATTATCCAAAGGCAGATTTTCAAGTATGCAAGCTTCATCGTATAAAAGCTCGCTATATTCTTTAAACAAGTCGGATTTTTTATTTGACTGATATTCTTTTTCCATAGCTTTAAAAACCTCATGCGAAGTATTTATTTCCAAAACTCTTTCGGGTTTCATACCAAACATATTATTTCCCGTTTCGGCAAGAACTTTAGCCATATTAAAACTAATAGAATCTTCTTTATTTACAAGACAAACCAAACTCTCTTTAAGTCTGTCGCTTTCTCTAACATCGGCAACTTTATTATCTCCCAAAATTTCCTTAATCGCTTTCATTATATCTTTAGTTTCTTTATTTTCTTCTTTTGTAGAATCTTTATCCGTTTTTTCGTTATCCGCCTGAAGTATAGAATGAAGTTTTATTTCTTCGTAATCTCTCATCATTCCTACCATAAACTCGTCTACTCTGTCGGTAAAATATAGAACCTCGTAGCCTTTATCTTTCATGCCTTCCATATGCGGAAGTTTTTCTATAACATCTCTGTCTTTTCCCGCCGCATAATATATAAACTCCTGACCTTCTTTCATTCTGCTTTTATATTCCGATAAAGTAGTAAATTCGTTTTCCGCTATGGACGAAGATTGAAACAATAATAGATTCGATAATTTTTCTTTTTTGGAAAAATCGCTGTATATTCCAATTTTTATAGATTCTCCGAATTCTTTAAAAAACTCCTCGTATCTTTTTCTGTCGTTTTTTAAAATATTTTCCAAAGCTTCTAAAATTTTCTTTTCAAGATTTGACGCTATTCTCTTTAATTGGGAGGTATGCTGCAAAATCTCCCTCGATATATTAAGCGAAAAATCCTGCGAATCAACCAAGCCTCTGACAAATTTCAAATATTCGGGAAGCAATTCTTTGCATTTGTCCATTATAAACACATTTCTTGAATAAAGTTCCAAACCTCTTTCAAAATCGGGATGCAAAAAATTAAAAGGCGCTTTTGAAGGAATGAATAATAAAGCCGTGTATTCCAAAGTTCCTTCCGCTTTAGTATGAATAATATCGAAAGGTTCTAAATAATCATGAAAATGTTCTTTATAAAATTCGTTATATTCTTCCGTTTTTACATCGTTTTTATTTTTCTGCCAAATGCTAATCATAGAGTTGATGGTTTTTTCTTCGTATTGCTGAATCTCCTTTTCGTCTTTTTTGGGAATCGGCATATCCATAACGATAGGATAACGAACATAATTTGAATATTTTTGTATTAATCGCTCTAAAGTATATCTGTTTAAATAATCGCTATCGTTTTCTTCGTTTTCGTTTTTAGGTTTTAATTTTAATATTATATTCGTTCCTCTATCTTTTTTATCGATATCTTCTATCGAATAAGAACCGTCTCCCGCGCTTTCCCATCTGACGCCGTTATCCGATTCTACATTTTTAGTTTCTATTATAATGTTATCTGCAACCATAAAAGCCGAATAAAAACCAACTCCAAACTGTCCGATTAAGTCTATACCGCTTTCTTTTTGATTGCTATCTGCAAGTTTAATTTTTTCCAAAAATGCTTTAGTTCCGCTCCTTGCAATCGAACCTATATTTTGTATTACATCTTCTCTCGTCATGCCTATGCCGTTATCTTTTATTACGAGAATTCTGTTTTGTTCGTCTATTTCTATTTTTATTCTCAAATTATCCATACCGTCATATTTGTCGCTTTTGGTTATAGATTCGAATCTCGCCTTATCCAAAGCGTCGCTTGCATTGGATATAAGTTCTCTTAAAAATATCTCCTTATGAGTATAAATAGAATGAACCATTAAATTTAAAATTTGTTTGGTTTCGGCTTCAAAGTTAAGTATTTGTTTTTCTGCCATTATTAACTCCTTAATCGTTTATATATTTATTTAAATTAAAAAATAAAAGTTTAAGAATATAAAGTTCAAATAAATCTAAATAAAAAGTAAAGTTATAAAGTTAAATCATTATAATTCTAATTTGATAAAAATTCAAATATTTTTTATATAGTTTATTTGTTTATTTATTTTGATAAAAACATATTGACAATATTATTAATTATGTATAATATCAATCGAAATAAAAACGACATAGTTGTCATTTTTATTTTAATTTTTATTTGAAATTTTATTTATAAATTTTAAATTTTTAAATTTGACAGTTTTAAATAAAAATTAAACAGTTTAAAATTATGAGAGGTGAAAATGCCTAAAGTCAGTAAAGAATATTTTGACAATAAAAGAAAAATAATATTGGACGCTGCTTTAAAAGTATTTTCTCAAAAACCATCTTATACTGTTAGTATGAAGGATATAATAAAAGAATCAAAATTGAGTCAAGGAGGCGTTTATAAATATTATTCGAATATAGACGATATTATAATTTCTTTGATTAATAAAAACGAATATGTAATAAA
>CAZRYV010000236.1:1284-2863 GCA_964604385.1 uncultured Brachyspira sp. | reverse complement strand
TTCGTCATAAATTTTGATAACAAGGGGCTTTTCCTAAAAACGCAGAAAAGCATAATAACAATGTGGCTTTAGCCCATTGTGTGCAATTACAGAAAGACGCAAAATTTCTAAAGAACGCAAGGGGTTAGCCAATAAATTGTCTAACAATGACGATTAAAATAAACTTTTCAATAACAAATTCTATATAACAAAAAAAATTACTTGACTTTTGCAAAAAAATTACTACATTATAAATACAAGGATAAAAACTTTACGAAAGTTCAAAAAAAGGAGACTTTATGAGATTACAAAAATTATTATCGAAAAATATTGTCGTTATTATATTAGTAGCGATTTTTTCTATTATGGGAATAGTAGCCTGTGGTGGAGATGCTATCACGGGTAGTGGAGGCAGCGGTTATTCATATACGGGAGGAACTACTACGCAACCCGATGAAGATAATGCAGGCGAAGATATTACTCCAAATCCAACACCGACTCCTACGCCTGAGCCAGACCAGACGCCGACTCCCGCTCCAACGCCTACGCCTGATCCAGAACCAGACCAAAAACCTACGCCTACTCCGACTCCTACGCCGGATTCTAAACCTTCGCCAACTCCAAATCCAACGCCCACACCTACGCCTACTCCAACACCGACTCCTACTACTCCAACGCGTCCAACTGCCGGAAGCCCGGACCCTATTGAACTTCCCGCTAATAATCCGTATCCGATTCCTACTTTAGCGACTCCGCCTCAAAATCATTATTACCCGGCAAAAACATATATGGAGGTATATACTCCTTTTTCGGGAAAGGATAAACAAATAGTAAGTTGGCAAGACACCAATGTTTTGGCTCAAATTTGGAAAGATATGATTAGCAGAAAGGGACCTAATGACGGCACAAGATGGTTTATAAGAGATGGAGATAATAGATATGATGGTGGAAACCAAGCTATGCAAAATGGAAATTATTATTTCTTCGATAAAAATTTCGATATAATTTATGTTCATCAAACGCATGATAATATATATAATGTAAAAGTGAAAAAATTTCTCGGAGGATTAATAGTGAAATATCGAAGAGGCAGCCGCAATGGAACTTGGACTATAGGCGGACTCTATGAAACGATGTTGGATAAGGCGAACGATTCTAAAAATGGCGGTAAAGGTTATACCGATTATAACAACGATTGCCTTAACGAAATTATGAGAGCCATTCATTCTTGGAAGAGAGGCGATTTGGAAGTTATAGTTTTGAATGCGGGCTTTAAGTTTGGCAGCGAATACGGTATAGACTCCTATTATTGCACCATGTTCAGCGATGGAAGAAACTCTGTAAATTACTATTTGGCACCTTGGACGGCTAGACGATATGGACCTCATTACTATGACGATAGATTAAATGTGGGAGTTAATCATTCTTGGGATTTAAATAGATATAACTTTAAATTCGCTTACGGAAAGCCTCTAAGTTGGCATTTAACTAAAGATTTTAAATAAACTAAAATGTTTAAAATTAAAGAAAGATTAAAGCGAGAAAATTATATTTAATATAGAGCTTTAAGGGATATGATAAAATGCATATCCCTTTCTTT
>CAZRYV010000236.1:0-1184 GCA_964604385.1 uncultured Brachyspira sp. | reverse complement strand
TTCTTTATTTTTTAACAACTATGATTTATAATATATTTATGAAAAAAATAGATTTAAATAATATAAATAGAATAGTATTCAAATTCGGAACTAATGTTTTGAGAGGCGAAGACGGATATATTTCAATGGCTCGGATATATTCCTTTATAGAAGCCATCGCCAAATTTCATAGAATGGGAAAGGAAATTCTTATCGTCACTTCGGGAGCTGTCGGACTTGGAGCTAAAAAAATTAATGCCGTAGATTTGAGCGAAAATTCTTTAAAGCAGGCTTGCGCAGCGATTGGACAATCTCAGCTTATGTCGACTTACGAAGACGGATTTTCAAAATACGATATAATAACCGCTCAAATATTATTAACAGAAGAAGATTTTTCAAACCGAAGAAGATATTTAAATTTGCGTTCGACTTTCGACACTCTTTTAAAATATAAAGTCATTCCGATAATCAACGAAAACGATACGGTATCGAGCGACGAAGTTGAATTTTTAGGAAATATTACTCAAATAAGTTTTTCCGAAAACGATAAACTTTCTGCATTGGTTGCAAGCGAACTTGATGCCGATTTGCTTATAATACTTTCCGATATTAACGGACTTTATGACGATAATCCAAAAACGAATCCTAAAGCGAAATTTATTCATGAAGTATTTGAAATCACTAAAAAAATAGAAAAGTTAGGATTAGACGCTTCCAAAGGAGGGCGGGGCGGAATGAAAACTAAACTTCAAGCTGCCAAAATAGTGACTCGTTCGGGCTGCGCTTTATTTATAGCTAACGGAAAAAAGCCCGATGTTCTTAAAGATATATTTGAAACGAAAGAGAAAACGATTTTTTATCCCGTAAAAGAAGTAGACGAACTTAATACGAAGAAGAGATGGATTGCCTATGCCACAACGATAATAGGAAAAGTAATCGTAAACTCCGGCGCCAAAAAAGCGATTTTGGAAAAAGAATCTAGTCTGCTACCGATTGGAGTTGTAGAAATTATTAACGAATTCAAAAAAGGTGACATAGTAAGCATTGTAGACGAAAACGAAGAAGAGTTTGCAAGAGGAATAATCAATTATGACTGCGAAGATGCTAAAAAAATCATAGGACATCATTCTGACGAAATATTAAAATTATTAGGTTATAAAAATTATGACGCTTTGATAACGAGAGATTATATAGTTATTTTGTAA
>CAZRYV010000235.1:0-2890 GCA_964604385.1 uncultured Brachyspira sp. | reverse complement strand
GAAGGATATCAAAAAATTTTTAATCGCAGCATTATCGTTTATGCTCTTGGTTTCGATAAGCTGTAGTAACGACAACAAAACCGGAAGCGGCGGAACAGGTGGAAAGGAAGATTCCGGTGGAAGCGGAGAAGAAACCACCTATAATGTAATTGGTATTTGGCATGGTGATGATGGCTCTGGGACTACAAGAAAAATTATAGAAATAAAAGATGGTTTTTCTGTGGTTTATTATAAGGACGCCTCTGATACAGGAACAACAATTCCTGCAGATTCTATAACAGATAATGGTGATTATAGTTATACCGCTGATATTACAGGTGTTGGTAAAGCCACTTTAACTTTTACTAGCGATACTGAGGGAACACTGAAGATAGATAGTAATCCTGAAATAACAATTACTAAACAATAATATAATTTTCAATCACACACTTAAGCGGGCGAAGAAAAACTTTGCCCGTTTTTTATTTAACTATAATCACAATTTAATCATTTATACAAAAATCGTTTTATCTTTTTTGAAGGATTTTTTATAAACTCTTCCGCTTGAATATTAAAGCTCGATATTCTTGAATATTCGGGCAACGCTTTATTTATTTCGATTCTATTGCTTTCGAGTCTATTTTTAATTTCGTCTTCGTTTAAATTTTCTTCTTTAATTCTTTCTTCGTCCAAATATAACAATGCATGAAGTTTATTTTCTCTGCTTAAAATCAAAGACTCCAATATATAAGGCATAGCGTTTAATTTGCTTTCGATTTCTTCGGGATAAATATTTTGTCCGCTTGCGCCGAGTATCATATTTTTGCTTCTTCCTCTTATAAATATTCTGTTATTCTCTCCCAAAACTCCCAAGTCTCCCGTCCTCAACCATCCGTCTTTCGATAAAGCTTCCGCTGTGGCTTTAGGATTCTTATAATAACCAAGCATAACATTTTCGCCTTTTACCATTATCTCTCCCACTTCGTCCTCGCCTTTTGCGTCTATTTTAATTTCCAAACTGTCTATTATGCATCCGCAACTTCGCGCTACATGTTTATTCCAAGGAGAGTAGCTAATTAAAGGAGCGCATTCCGTCATTCCGTATCCTACCGTAAATTTAAATCCTATATCGATAAGAAATTTTTCAACTTCTTCGTTTAAAGCGCTGCCTCCGATTATAAGTTCATGGAAATTTCCTCCGAAAGATTTAGTTAATTTTTCTCTTATATTTTTTTTGAGTATAGAAGATATTAAAGGCAAAGCGAGTAATTTTTTTATTATTGGTTTGCTTATAACGGGAAGTAATTTTTTTAAATAAATTTTTTCTATTATTAAAGGCACCATTAGTATTAAACTTGGTTTTATTTCGTCAAAAGCTTTTAATAAAATATTCGGACTCGGAATCGCATTAAGCATATATATGCAAGCTCCTTTTGAAAACGGAAATAGAAAATCAAACAAACATCCGAAAACATGAGCGAGAGGCAAAAAAGAAAGTATATTATCGTTCGGTTTTATCGGCATATTTGCTATTGCATATTTTAAATTTGCAGCTAAAGCGTTATGATTGAGCATAACTCCCTTGCTAAATCCCGTAGTTCCCGAAGTATAAATTATCGTAGCCAAAGTTTCGTTGTCGAATATATTTAACGAAAAATTGTCCCTGCTAAAATTATCCAATTCTACATCAAATATATTCTCTCCGATTCTAATCTCTTTATAAACATTATTATTTACATTAATTATAGAAAAATCATCCAAAGAAAAAACCATTTCCAAAGAATCGATTGTTTCATTTTCTATTTTGTCCGCTGTATTTCTGTCGATAAATAAATATTTTGTTCCGGAATCTTTTATAATGGAAGATATATCACTTGGAGAGAAATCAACCAATATCGGAATCACAACCGCTCCATAACTTATTATAGACAAATAGCTTAAAGCCCAATTAATAGAATTACCGCCGCATAACGCTATTTTATCTCCTTTATAAATCGAACTTCTCTTAAAAACATTATGCATAATCAGTATATTTTTTGCAACATCCGAATATTTTATCGTTCTGTCTTTTCCATAATCGGCAAAAGCATCAATATCCCAATTTTCTTTAATCGTATTTTCTATATATTGAGTTAATTTTTCGTTAATCATTTTTTCTCCTTAAAATAAAACAAATTATAATTTAAAATATATTCGCCACATATTTAAACATAAAAACTGCATGGCATATATTCGATATTATAAGTAAAGAATAAAATAGCGGCAAAAATAAAGTGTATCTTTTGTTTGTTTCATACATAGCGAGTCTGTAAAATACCATAGAAATATTTAAAAGCAAAAAGCCAGTTAAATAAAGTATCGCTCCGTAATCTCCAACCGCCGAAGATATTTTTGATATCGCAATAAGCCAAACCCAATTAAGCAGAAAATAATAAACGGTTTCAGTCCAATTTCGCCATCTATAACCGAAAACGCTTCTTAAAGTGATTCCCAAAATGCAAAGCCCCGTAATTATTCCAAAAAAACTCCATCCCCATCCGACTTCGAGCGAGATTAAACATGGCGGAATATAAATTCCCCATATCATCATTATAAAAAACGCATGCGACAAAATAAAGAAAACTTTTTTAGCCTTATAATGAAAAGGAAAAAAATGATATATCGAGTTTATTATATAAAATATTATTAAAAAACTAGAATATAAAGAAAAAGAGGTTATCTCTATTCCCGTTTTTGAATTTATCAAAAGCAAAATCATAACCGCTATTGCCGAACTTGCGCAGATTATACATATAATGGCGCATATTTTTGACACTAAATTTTTATTTGTATTATTCGTTAATTTATTATTTTTAGTATTCATATAATTATATTATACTTTTATTTATTATTAAGTAAATAGTCGGCAAAC
>CAZRYV010000234.1:0-2969 GCA_964604385.1 uncultured Brachyspira sp. | reverse complement strand
AAAAAGAACTTATCGAGTTTATGGCAAAAAGACTGGTTGACGACCCCGATGGAGTAAATGTGAAACTTATAGAGGGAGAGAAAAGCACTATTCTTGAGCTGAAAGTAAATCCAAACGATATAGGAAAGATTATCGGTAAAAGAGGTCGTATTGCGGGAGCATTGCGAACTATTCTTTTTGCTACTTCCATGAAAAGTGGTAAACGAGTAATGCTTGAGATTATTGACAATTGATTATTTTTTATTCAAGAATTACAAATTTGCATGGATTAAAAGGAGAGGTTGAAATTTCTTTTTATGATAAAAGTTATTTCGCCTCTCTTCCTGTTTTAAACGAAAATACTCCGATTATCATTGACGGTAAAGAGTTTATAATTCTTAAAGTAAAGAAAAAAAATAAATCTTTCGTATTTCAAATAAAAGATATTGAAAATATGGACTTGGCAAGAGAATTGATAGGATGCGATATTTATATTGATTCAAAATATCTGCCAAAACTTGACGACAATACTTTTTACGAAGCCGAATTAATAGGCTATAAAATAATAGATTCTGAAAAAAATATTTATGGAGAGATAATTGATATTTATAGTTTGCCGTCAAATTATGTGTTTAATATTTTGCTTGCAGAAAATAATAAAAAAGTTTCGATTCCTTTTGTCAAAGCGTATTTTGGAAAATCTGATAAAATAGACAAAACCATAGAGATAATTCAAAAACCAATTTTTGAAGATTAATTTAAATTAAAAACAAATTTAATAACTTTTAATTAAAAAAATAATATTTTAATTAAAGATAATATTAACAACAATTATAAAAACAATGATAAGAAATAATAATAAAGATTAAAATCTCAATGTAATCTGTCCGCCAATATCCAAAGAAGAAAATTTAATTTTTATATTAGAATTATTTTCGTTATATGTCATAAAAGGAAAATCGTATGCAATGTATATTCCCAATGCAAAATTAGGAATCAGCATAAAATCCAAGCTCGCTTTAATATACGGAATGAGTAAATTTTCCCCAAAATTTTTCTTTAATTCTTTATAATTATATTTTTCCAACTCTTTTTTGCCGTAAATAACGCTAGATAATTTATTTCCGCCTAACGGAAATTTAATTCCGCCGCCAAATCCTATCGATAAAAATATTACATCTATTTTTGGAATAAAACCCAAACTAAAACTGTCGAAAGTTATGCTGCCGTTTATTCTGTTGTTTTTTTCTTTATAAGCGTAAATGTCTCTTTGATAACCTACCTCTAATGATAAACCGAAAGAAATAAACGAAAAGTCCCAATAATAATTTGGTTTTAAATATATTCCAAATTCAAAACCGCCGTTTGGGTGTTTATCGGAATCTCCTTGAAAGAATCCTACTCCCGCCCCGAGTGGCACGGTTAAATCCGCTCCGAAACCTTTTTTGGCAAACAAACTCGGACTTATGCCTATAATTAAAAGAGCGGATATTAAAATAATTTTTTTCATTAATTATTCCTCAATTATTCCTATGAAATACTATTTATATTATGTTAATTATACGATAATATATAGTAAAAATCAATAAAATGCTGCATTTAAATAAATTAAACTTTTAAAATTATTCATTGTAAAATATTTAAAACTTTTTTAAACTTTTTCTATAAAACTTTTTTCAAAGCCTCTATAACCGTATCCTGTTCTTCTTTAAGAATATCGTTGTCTATAGGCAGCGCTATATTATGTTTTGAAGCGTATTCCGATTTTGGCATATCGCCTTCTTTATATCCTAATTTTTCAATTAAAACGGGCGCCAAATGTATAGGATGCGGATAGTAAAGAGCGGTTGGAATTCCAAGTTCATTTAATTTTTTTCTTACTTCGTCTCTACCGTCTTTTACCTGAATAACATATTGAGCATAAACCGAATTTGTATATTCTGCAACTTCGGGAACTTTAACGATATCCTTTAATTTTTCGTTATAATATTCGGCAGCCTCTCTTCTATGATTCATATCCTCTTCAAAACCTTTAAATTTTTCTAAAAGTATTCCCGCTTGCAAATTATCCAATCTTCCCGTAGTTCCGAGTTTTACATGAACCATTCCGCCTTCGTCTCCATGATGCCTAAGTTGTTTAAGGCTTTTATAATATTTTTCGTCGTTTGTAAATACCATTCCGCCGTCTCCAAAACATCCCAAAGGTTTTGCGGGGAAAAATGAAGTAACGGCAATATCTCCCAATTTTCCCGAACAAGATTTTATATTTTTATAACTTGCCCCGAATGATTGGCATGCATCCTCTATAACGAATATATTATTCTTTTTTGCAATATCGAGTATAATATCGTAATTTGCGCATTGTCCGAATAAATTAACGGGAATAATCGCCGCCGTATTTTTATTTATCATCGACTCCAATTTTTTTGCGTCAATATTAAAATATTCATCTATATCGCAGACTACCACTTTCATTCCCAAAAAAGCGGGAGCTTCCGCAGTCGAAAAAAATGTCATAGCGGGAACTATAACTTCTTTATTGGAGTAATTCTCCCCTGCATTGAAACCTAAAGCTAAAAGCGAAAGAACGAGTCCGACATGTCCCGAAGAAACGCCCACAGCGTATTTTGCGCCCGTATATTTTGAAAGCTCATTTTCCAATTCTTCCAATTCTTCGCCAAATATAAATTGACTTCTTTCTATAATTGAAGAAATTTTTTTGTCAATCGCCTCTTTTCTTTTTTTATAGCCTCTATATAGATTCATATATTTCATAATAAATTCCTGATAAAAATTAAATTAAGTAAGATTTTATTAATAATTAAGATTATTGTCAATATTTTAAATTAAATTCATAAAAATAAACTTGACAAAATTTTTTAATATTATATAATTTTGTTTATGATTATGAATGAATTTAAGAACTTTATAAAAATTTTGGATATTCCTATAAATATTCTTTTGAGGATTTTTTCTCGAAAATATCTTTG
>CAZRYV010000233.1:0-2975 GCA_964604385.1 uncultured Brachyspira sp. | reverse complement strand
CGTTTGTCAAAAATACAGGATAAAATATGCATTATTATTTAGATTATTTGCTATAGCTTTAAAGTGTGGAAAAAATTTAATATTACTGATTTTAAATGAAAATTAATTTACTTTTCGACAATAGCCTTCGTATGTAAAAGGCGGATTATATTCGGTAATTGATACATTTGCTCCTTCTCTGCCATCGAAATTTATGACTCCTGTCATTTTTCCCGTTTCAAATGTATAACCATAATCGATTCCTACTATATTGTATGGGCTAATTGAAGCGTAATCTTTTCTAGTAGTGCTGTTAATATTTGTGTCTCCTTTATCTGATAAATACATAGTTAAAGAGCCGGTTGCGACATAAATAATTAAATGACTTTCTTCATCCATAAATGGTTCTTCGCTTATATAATATCCTCTAAATATGTCCGGCACCCCCAACATTCCGGCTGCGCAAGAGTTTAAAAATATTGATAATATTGAAAAAATAAAAATAAATGCCATATATTTTTTATGCATTATATCATCCCAAATTATATTTTATTATTACTTTATTTTATCGGAATAAATATATTAAATTAAAGATTATTTTAATACGAATAATTTACTTGCAAAAAGTTATAATAAATGATATATTTAATTAATTAAATTACGAATTAATTAAAAGATTAAAGTAAAGATAGGAAATTAAATGCCTCAATCTGAAGTAATAGACAGAAATATAAGTCAAGATATAATAGACTATTCCGTGATACTCGAAGCGACTATTAAAGATATACAATCTTTTTTACTTGAAGTCGGAAAGGTATATAGTTTTATCGCCGAAAAATTTCCCGTGATAGAACAGGAAATGAAAAACGAAAATGAAAAAGCGAGTATTTTATTGTCATATTTTATGAACGAAGACGAGGATGAAAAAAAATTTTCAGACGACTTGAAAGAAAATCAGAGCGACTTTTTAAAATCTTTCGATAGAATGCAAAAACTTATAGATAAGGACAATTTATTATCCGAAACGCTTATTCAAAATGTCGATAGAATAAACGCCGTTGTGGAATCGATAGAAGAGATAAAAAAATTAGCCGACCAAATAAAAGTTTATTCTTTAAATGCGATTATTATCTCTTCAAAACATGGAACGGGAGGAAAAGCGTTCGGAGAAATATCCAAAAATATAATAAGTATGTCGGAAGCCTCTAACGAACAAGCGGAGCAAATGAATAAATTGGGAGCAGAATTATTTGACAGATTTGAAAGTTTTAAATCGGAAATTCTTAAAATTAACGAAGTTCAAAAAAATAATTTCACGATAATGCAAGAGCAACTGTATAAAGAACATAACAATTTGGTTAATTCTTTCGCAACTTTTTCAAATTTGATATCTAATATACTTTTAAGAGTGGATAATACTTCGGATTATATATTTGAAATAATGATGGTTTTGCCGAGAGAAGACATAATTCGTCAGCAAACGGAACATATAATAGAGTCTATAAAATCAATAGTGGAAGAAAACAGAAAATTTGTGGATTATTACGGTTCGATGGTTGAAGAGATGAATATAAAAGAACTCGAAGAAGACAAAAATAAATCTATCGAACATAAATTATTGGATTTATTGACATTTGACGATTTGGTATTAAGTTTGATTATAGAAAATTTTAAATCCATTTACGAAGAGATAAGCGATACAAATTCTTTTATATATAAAACTTTAAAAGAATTCGAAGAGTTGCTTGCGGATATTTCTTTGGATAGAGACACCATAGTGGAATATATGATAGGAACGGAATCGGGAAAATCGGAATTCCCTTTTACCGTATCGGATTCTATTTTTGAAGGATATGTTAATTTTATTAATCTTTATTTGGAGAATTTTCAATTATCTCTTACGAATAAATATAGAATATCCGACAATAATACAAATATAATAGATTCTATAGAAGAATTGGAGAATATGTTTTTGGAGACAAAAAATATAGCGAAAGCTTTTAACTCGATTAATTTTTTATCGAAAGTGGAACTTGAAAAAAACTCCAATATTTTTACGACATCTCAAACATTTTCTATGGAAAGCATAGAATCTATTGCTTCAAATATAACGGAAACGGTAGATAAATGTTTAGACCAATTTAAAAATATTAAGTTGGAAATAATAAGTTCTATAAACAAATTTAAATCGAGTATTAATTTGCAGTCTAATGAACATGACTTTATAGAATCTATGACGGAAAATATTAATAAAAGGTTGGAAGAATCAAAATATATAATAGACGGAAATGTAAAAAGATTGGAAAATCATACAAAAGAATTATTTGTTTTGATAGATAAAACTTTAATAGATTTAAGTTCTTTAAATACTCTGCTTACAAAAATAACCGAAATTACGGATGTTTTTGATAAAATGAGAAATATTATAAAAGAAAAGAAAGACAAATATTATAATTCTTTAGGTATTGAAGATTGGAAGATAGAGAGTGATAAATATTGGGATATAATAAATTCATATACCATAAAGAAAGAGAGAACTATAGCGAATAGTATTTTAACTGGAGAAAATGCGCCAAATGTCGATATAAATATAGAAGAAGGAGCCGACAGCGGCGATTTTACTTTATTTTAAAAATTGTTTAGAATTATTTTTTAGAGTTATTTTAAAATTGTTTAAAATAAAGGTTTTTTAATAAAAGATTTTTTAATATATAAATTTATTCGGAGGTATTGTAAAATGTCGGTTATGGAAATAGACGATAATCTTAATGTTCGGACTATGGGTAAGTATTTTAAAAATGTGCTTAAAGCTGCCAATTATAACGAAGATACCACTATAAAATTTACCGAAGGTTCGACTGTGGATTTGGCGGGACTTCAAATACTTTATGCCATAAAGAAAGAACTTGATAAAAATCAGAAAAAATTTATAGTTGAGGGATTGGATAATTTATTTATAGAATATTTAAATAATTAAATTTTAATATAAACGAAAT
>CAZRYV010000232.1:0-3004 GCA_964604385.1 uncultured Brachyspira sp. | reverse complement strand
AATTTTAAATTTCAAAAGGAGGATATTCTTATGAAGGATATCAAAAAAATTTTAACAATCATTTTAGCAATAAGCTTATTATTTGCTATAAGCTGCGGAGACAGACCAACAGGAAGCACTCCCGGTGCAGGAGATGGGCTTGTAAGTTCCACTCCTACTGCTACAGGAAGTGAAGTAAAAAATTTTGCAGACGCTATTTACACGGGAACTCTTACTTTTGATGATACGGGTTTCGAGTTTATAGGTGATGCAGGAGGAGGAGATGAAGAAGCTATGAAACAAGAGAAAAAAAATGACCTTGTGAATAGTAAGATGAGACATTCATTAACCATAGCGAATAATATGGTAACATTTAAATCGGAAGTCCCTACATATGAAAGTGCAACTACATACAAAGAATATCTTTCCTATTTTAAAGATGCACCACTAAAATTAAAAGAAGATAGAATAACATATAATGCAAGCTATGAAATAAATAATGAATCTACCAAAAATAAATACTATATAGAATTTATTAAAAACGGCGATAGTTTAAATTCTTTTAAATTTATAGAAGCTCATTCAGTAAATGGCTTTAATGTTGATGAAAATATTAATATGAATTATGGAATGAAAATCACTTATACAGCAGCCTCTTTATCAAAAAATCCGTAAATTTATTTTAAACTTCTTGCGATTTTGAAAGACATCGTATTTAATGCGGTGTCTTTTTTATTATCTGTGATTTTTATTTTATAAAATTTTATTTTCAAAAATATAAATAAAAACCGTTAACATTTATTTTTTATTTAAATCGTCTAAAACCAATTCGGCTATTTGAATTGCGTTTGTAGCCGCTCCTTTTCTTAATTGGTCGCCGGCGCACCATAAAGTTAAAGAATTTTTAGCGCTTATATCTTCCCTTATTCTTCCGACAAATACCAAATCTTGATTGCTTGTATCCAAAGGCATAGGATATTGAAATTTTGCGGGATTATCCACTACTTTTACGCCTTTCGCTTTTTGCAATAATTCTCTCGCTTTTTTAGGAGTTATTTTTTTTGCAGTTTCTATCGTTATAGATTCGCTGTGGCTTCTGAATACGGGAACTCGAACGCAAGTGCAACCTATTTTCAAATTAGGGCTATGAAGTATTTTTTTACTTTCGTTCAGCATTTTTAATTCTTCTTTCGTATATCCGTTTTTATCAAAATCATCTATTTGAGGAATTAAGTTAAAACATATTTGATATTTAAATGCATTGATTTTAAATTTCTTTCCTTCGGCATAATCTAAAATTTGTTGCTGCAATTCTTCCATGCCCTCTTTTCCCGCTCCCGATACAGCTTGATAAGTCGAGGCGATTATTCTCTTTATTTTGCCATATTTATGCAATGAATATAATGCAACCAAAGCTATTATAGTCGAACAATTAGGATTGGCTATTATTCCTTTATGTTTTTTAATATCTTCGGGATTAACTTCGGGAACTACCAAAGGAACTTTTTTGTCCATTCTAAAAGCGCTGCTGTTGTCTATAACCACGCTTCCGCATTTTACGGCAATCGGACTTAATTTTTTACTTACATCACTTCCAACTGCGGACAGAGTAATATCCATATTTTTAAATGAATTTTTTTCCGCCTTTTCGATTATATATTCTTTATTTCTAAATATTATTTTTTTTCCCGCATCTTTATTTCCAAGCAATCTCAATTCGTTAATCGGAAATTCTCGCTCTTCCAAAACTTTCAACATTTCTTTACCGACTGCGCCCGAAGCTCCCAATAAACATAAATTAACTTTTTTCATAAACAGACTAACCTACCCTTTTTTAAGATTATTTTTATAGAACTATTATTATATAATTTAATTTTTAAAAATCAATAATCAAAAGCGTCTTCGTCTATATCTATATAACTATTATAATGATAAGAATTTTTTTCTTTTATCTCCATCAAATGTTTTGGTATTTCCGATAAAAAAGAAGATGGTAACTGTCCCATTATTCCCGTATTTATTCGTCTTTTTTTAGAGTAAGTTAAATAAAGTTTCTGTTTGGCTCTCGTTATCGCCACATAAAAAAGTCTTCGTTCCTCTTCTATTCCATTTTCTTCTTCCAAAGCAAAATAATGAGGAAAAACACTGTGTTCCATTCCCGTCATAAATACCACCTCAAATTCCAAACCTTTTGCATTATGAACCGTCATTAATGTTATAGCGTCTTTATTTTCATTATTATAAGTATCTCTGTAAAGAGAAGTTTCTTCCAAAAAATTATTTATATCTGCGTTATTTTCGATTTCTTTATAATCGTAATAAGCTCTGAAAAGTTCTTTTATATTATCGTTAGCCGTAGCCATTCTTACTTCGCCATCGCTTTTGAATATAGAAAAATAATCAATATCTTCCAAAAAATTAAAAAATATCGATTCTATATTTATTCCTCCGTTAGATTCAGAGTCTTCTTTTATTTTTTTTGAGTAATCTTCCAAAATTGATTTATAAGCCTTTATACTATTTGCCGCTTTTTTTGTTAACGGAGATTCTTTTATATAATCGACTGCATCGTATAAAGTCAATCCTCTTAAACTTGCAAAATCTTCAAAAATAGACAAACTTTTTTCACCGATTGAACGGGGAGGAGTATTAACTGTTCGCCTAAAACTAAAATTATCCTTAAAATCTGTCATTAATCTTAAGAAAGATATAGAATCTTTTATTTCCGCTCTTTCGTAAAATCCTACTACTACTAAAATTTTATAATTAATCTAATGAGTAATCAATTCTTTTTCGTAAACTATCCATAGACTGTTCGTTCTAAATAAAATAACTATATCGCTCGCTTCAAATCCTAAATCAAAAAGTTTTTCTATTTCTTCGACTATATCTTTAGCCTCTTCCAAATCCGAATAACAAATCCAATTTTCTATTTTATATTGATTTTCTTTATTTGAAAAAAAATTTTTTCTATGTCTTTGAGAATTATTTTATATAACGCTTAAAGCCGCTTCGAAAATATCTA
>CAZRYV010000231.1:0-3012 GCA_964604385.1 uncultured Brachyspira sp. | reverse complement strand
GGAGTGATTCTCAATATAAAATCTGATAGTTCGCCTTTCTTTTGCTTTATTTTCATAACATAATAATATTCAAGTAACTTATTTTCATCGTTTGTTAAATTTATATTATTTTTATCGCTGGAAAAAGTTATAACTTTCTTTGCTTCTTCGTATTTCAAATTTACCCTTAAATATGCATGAAGCAAATATTTCAACAGTTTATTGTTAAATAAATCTGAAATATCGTCAATGTCTTTAAAAAGGTTATAAGAGGCAGAATATTCGTAGTTTTTGATTAAAGATTCTATTTGAGACTGTATTTTTGCTCTCTTAAAACTTAATATTCCCGGTTCTTTGCATCTATTCCTTTTTTCTTCTTTTACGGTATCTATATTGTCAAGGGCACTAAATTCAAATTTATCTTTAAAGTTTTTCTTTTTTGTCGTTCGTTGAAGTTTTTCAAAATATCCGCTTGTCGTTTGTGTTTATAAATGAATTCCTCGTAAGGGGACGAAAACTAGTCATAATGACCTCCTTTTTTATTTTATCATAGTAATAAGTTTATAAATGAATTCCTCGTAAGGGGACGAAAACTAATCACAATTTACGACTCGGAAGATTTCTTTATAGACGGTTTATAAATGAATTCCTCGTAAGGGGACGAAAACCAGATCCCGTCCCGTCAAAACTAGAGAAGGTTCTAGGTGTTTATAAATGAATTCCTCGTAAGGGGACGAAAACATGCGGAACTCTCCATCTTGCATCGCGAGATCCATTGCGAATCGTTTATAAATGAATTCCTCGTAAGGGGACGAAAACTCGCCCTATTATCCTCACCATATAGAAGACTAGATACTAAAAGTTTATAAATGAATTCCTCGTAAGGGGACGAAAACCGACTTGACACGTCATCTAAACTATAGATTTATGTGAGTTTATAAATGAATTCCTCGTAAGGGGACGAAAACTGAACTCTGCAGTTGAGTTTGATATTCTTTCTAATTTTTTAATAAAGTTTATAAATGAATTCCTCGTAAGGGGACGAAAACTATTGTGATAAGTTCGCTGGCAGGTTAGATTTAATAGCAAGTTTATAAATGAATTCCTCGTAAGGGGACGAAAACTTTGCAACAGTCATCAATACATTCGGCAAAAGATTGAGAAGTTTATAAATGAATTCCTCGTAAGGGGACGAAAACCTATATCACAAGTGGCGTCAATGATAGCAATATGTAAGTTTATAAATGAATTCCTCGTAAGGGGACGAAAACTCTTTGGTGTTTGATTATTTTATACTCTGATATATAATAGAGTTTAAAAGATGAACCAAGATAAGTCTTGAAACAAGAACCTAAAGGTGCTATAATAGGATAACTTATGGGTAATAGCAGAAAAAGACTGTTAGAGGTTTTTGGTTTTAACGATAATTACAAATACATTGTTTTTGCAGAGTGTTTCTCTTATAACCAATATAGAGATGGTTCATTTAATAAAATAAAAGTTAAATATAACACTAACTTTAAAGTAAGACTTAAAGTTATTACGAGTAGTTGTGCTACTAAAACAATCGCTTTAAATGAAAGGCGAAAAATTGACCAGAAAATTGATGAATTCTTGCAACAATTAATGAGATGTCAATCATTAAAAGATATTGTTGTTACGAAAACTCAAAAGGATGCAGAATATTTAGAAAATTCTAAAAAAGGTATAAAACCAAAAAGTAGTAAACAAATTAAAGCTGGTTGGTTGATTGAAGAGATGCGAGGTTATCCTAATGCTATTCGTTGGAAATTTGGTCCGTATAGGGTCATATTTTTAAGGTCGGATAATTATGACACATTAATATTTATGGATATTTTTCGTCGTATAGATGGATATTCTAAAGCGCTAAAACGCTTGAAAGGTGTTTTGGGAGATAAAGGCTATTTACAATCATTAGGTATAACACCACCTACTAACAATCAATTAGTTACATTTGAAGAGCAAGCTGATAAAGCTGATGCAAGGGTGAAAAAAGATGAAAACTTTTGATATTAAAGATAAAAAATTAAAAAAATATCTTATTGATAATAAAGTGTTGGATGAGAAGGCTGTAAAGAAAGATATTAAATATCTTTTTAAGTATAAAGATGTAGTATCTATGCTACAGGAAGGTATTGATATTGCTAACACTATGTATACTTATAAAAAATATATTGATTCTTTTTCTTTTGAGGTAACTTCATTGAATGGGGATTATACATTTTATTTAGATAATATTTTGTATTTCCATGAACATAAGAGAGCACCGATGTATATTATATCGTATCCAAAACCTTATGATACGATTGTTAAATATAAAAATATATATCCTAAAAGAGTAAAATTTCTGCAAGAAGCTATTGTAGAATCTTGTATGTTTTCAGCTGTGCCTCAATACTTGTTTTTTCAAGCTGGTTTAGATATGGAAAAATATTTAGTTAAACCATTGTGTTTCTATGATATTTTAGCATTAAAGAAAGAATATCAAGATTACGATTTCTGGGTTGAAATATTAAAGAAAATAGGGTTTAATTTAGAAAATAGTTTTCCAACGAAATGGAAAAAGGCAGAAGAAGGTGAAATGCCTATTTTTGTCAAGGGATAATCATTAATGAAAGTATTGCATACTGCAAAAATGTAGTGTAGTTATAGCTGCTAATTTTTGACATGTTTATAAATGAATTCCTCGTAATGAGAAACGGCTTTCTTTCCTCTTTTAATTTTTTTTAATTTTGATACTATATAAATACTAATTAAAAAGGAGTTAATTATGTCATTTCTATTAATACCAAAAGAATCACTACAATCTAAATTTAAAAATTCTTCTCAATGTTTGATATCAGAAGATTTCTTTAATGAATTAAAAGAAAAAAGACAAGTCGTTCCTCCTTATATTTTAAAAGGGAGAATTCACGATACAATTCCCAATAAAGAGGAGATAGATAAATTCCACGATTATTTCAATGATACAGTTTATCCTAGTAGTGCACATCCTGAACTACTATTTAATCG
>CAZRYV010000230.1:0-3014 GCA_964604385.1 uncultured Brachyspira sp. | reverse complement strand
TGATTTAGCGTCTCCCGTTGTCAAAGCATTAGCGTAAATAGCTCCAACAGTATGTTCTTTCTTTTCGTTCCAACTCATACTCACTATAGCTCCCGTATTATTACCGTTAAATCCCATCTTTTTTCCTCTTGTTATATTCAAATCTCTATAACGAACTATAGTAGCTCCCATGAATTTTTTGATTATGGTATTATCTTCTTTCCAAACTATATCGCCGTTTTCGTTGAAATAATAATAATCATAAGCGCTAAATCGTCCATGAGTTCGCCTATTTTGAAAATTATTAGGGTCTCCGTCATTTCCTCTATTTCTAATGGCGAAAACTTTTCCGTCATTTGCAGCTTTTCTGTTTATTGAGTCGAACCATAATTGTCTTAATTTATTCGTGTCTTTATAGCTTACGCTTACATTACCATTTCCGCCTACTGCAAAAGGAACGCGAACATCGTAATAATCTCCCGGATTGTCGTCTGGCAAACTCGGAATCGAATCAGTTCCGCCCGAATTTGTATCGCCACCCGGCAAACTTGGAGTAGCGTTAGTTCCACCCGAATTTGTATTATCGCCCGGTAAATTTGGAGTATTATCTGGAGTGCTTGGAGTATTTCCGCTATCTCCTACACTCGAATAATATCCTCTTCCGCCTCCGCCTGTAATACCGTCTCCCGAGCAGGCAATTATGCCCGCAATACTAAATACCGCTATCAATGAAATAATAGCTACTAGTTTTAAAATTTTTGATGATTTTTCATTAATCATAATGAACTCCTTATAGTTTAATTATGCTTAACAGTATAGTAATTATTTGGTAAAAGTCAAGTAAAAAATCCTATTTTTGTAAAAAAAAAAAAAACGATAATAAGAAATTTACAAAAAAGTAATGAAGTTATGAAAAAAGTTAACATAATTTGATTATTATTAAATTTAGAATTTTAATAATAAATAAAAGACATTTATTTTAATGGATTGCTTCGCTCCTTTTAGTCGCTCGCAATGACGGATAAAAAAGACGCTCGCAATGACGATAAAAAAAGTTAAGAATTTTGATAACAAAAAAGAGCGAATAATTAATTAAATTAAGATTTGAAATATTATCAAAATCAATATATAATTTATCCAATAAATTTTAGTTTTAATTTTTTAATTTTATTAGAATTTTTTAAAATATAAAAAAATAAAATATAAAAATAAATAAAAATAAAGAGGATGTAAAATGGCTACTGAAAAAACTTATAGTTCGAAAAATATTCAAGTATTGGAAGGATTAGAACCCGTTAGAACTCGTCCGGGCATGTATATCGGTTCTACAGGTTCGGCGGGTTTGCATCATTTGGTTTACGAAGTAGTCGATAACAGTATAGACGAAGCGATGGCGGGATATTGTAAAAATATAATCGTCACTATAAAAAAAGACAATATAATAGAAGTGCAAGATGACGGAAGAGGAATACCTGTCGATATGCATCCAAAATTGAAAGTATCCGCTTTGGAAGTGGTTATGACAAAATTGCATGCGGGCGGTAAATTTGACAATGAAACCTATAAAGTATCGGGCGGTTTGCATGGAGTCGGAGTTTCAGTAGTCAACGCTTTAAGTAAAGAATTGATAGCGGAAGTAAGCAAGGACGGAAAATTATATAAACAAATATATCATAAAGGAGTTCCCGAATCTCCCGTTAAAGAAATTGGCAAAAGCTCAAAAAACGGAACTAAAGTGACATTTAAAGCGGACGATGAAATATTTGAAACTACGGAATACGATTATAAAATACTTTCAAACAGATTAAGAGAACTTGCATTTTTAAATAGAGGAATAAGAATAACTTTAATTGATAAGAGAGAAACAAAAACTTTAAGCAATGAATTTTATTATGAAGGCGGTATAGAAATGTTTATCGCTCATTTGAATGAAAATAAAAAATTACTTCATGATAAACCGATTTATTTGCATAGAACGGAAGATAAAACCGACATAGAAGTCGCTATGCAATATGTTGACGCATATAACGAAAATATTTTTACATATTGTAATAATATAAATACTACCGAAGGCGGAACTCATTTGGTAGGTTTCAGAACGGCATTGACAAGAATATACACGGATTTTGCAAAAAAGCTTGAACTTGATAAGAAAAATAAAATAACATTTATGGGCGAAGATACTAGAGAGGGACTCGTTGCCGTAGTTTCTGTAAAAATTCCTAATCCTCAATTTGAAGGACAGACAAAAACAAAATTAGGAAATACGGAAGTTAGAACCGTTACGGAAAAATTGGTATTTGAAGGCTTAAACGATTATTTTTCTCAAAACCCGAAAGTTATTAAAGTTATATTGGAAAAAATCATTTCGGCGGCTCAAGCGAGAGAGGCTGCAAGAAAAGCTAGAGATTTGGCTAGAAGAAAAAACGCTCTTGAAAGCGATTCTCTTCCGGGAAAACTTGCAGATTGTTCCGAGCAGGAAGTTGACAAATGCGAAGTTTATCTTGTAGAAGGAGATTCTGCGGGAGGCACGGCGAAAGGCGGACGCGATAGACATTTTCAGGCTATTTTGCCTTTAAGAGGAAAAGTATTGAATGTCGAAAAAGCGAGACTCGATAAAATCATAGACAATGAAAGTTTAAAACCAATAATAGCGGCGCTCGGTTGCGGAGTCGGTTCTTCGTTTGACATATCGAAAATAAGATACGGAAGAGTTATTATAATGGCGGATGCGGATATTGACGGTTCGCATATAAGGACTTTGCTTTTGACTTTCTTCTTTAGGTATATGCGTCCTTTGATAGATTTGGGACATATATTTATAGCGGTTCCTCCTCTTTATAAAATAAGTTTCGATAAAAAGAATTTCACTTACGCCTATTCTGACGAAGAGAGAGATAAAATACTTGAAGAAAATAAAGGAAAGAATTCGGATATACAAAGATATAAAGGTTTGGGAGAGATGAACGCAGACCAATTATGGGATACAACTATGAATCCTGAAACTAGACTTATGTATCAAGTATTAACCGAAG
>CAZRYV010000229.1:0-3058 GCA_964604385.1 uncultured Brachyspira sp. | reverse complement strand
TATTCGAACTTATAATTAAAAATGAGAAAACTAAAAATATTTTTCTTAACGCTAAAGTAAAAATACTTATCGGAATGAATATAGATAAAGAAACGAGAATATTATATTCTGCCAATAATAAAAATAAGGATACAACCGTAAAAGATTTTAAAGAACATACTTAATTGGAAAATGAAGAATATTCCCAAATAATAAAATTATTTAAAGAAAAATGCGAAAACTCCACTCTCGAAATAAAAAAAACTGCAGAAGATATTCATGCCAAATTATATTTATTTAAATATGGCAAAGATGCGGGTAAAGATGCTTTTTTAATAGGTTCGAGCAATTTTACTCATAGAGGACTTAAAGAGAGAAAAGAACTTAATATTTATTGTCAAGATGGTTTTGAAGCGCTTTATAATTATTTTGAAAAAGAATGGGAAAAATCCTTGCCTATACTCGATTCTGGTAACGAAGAAGATTTTTTTGAAGGCATTATTAAGCCAGAGCGTAAAATTACTCCGTATAAAATATTTCTTAAAGTCATTTACGAATATTTTGAAAGTTCAAATAAAGAAAAATTATTAAGCTCTCCCGAAGATTACGGTTATAGGAATTATAAATATCAAATAGACGCGATAAAAAATGGCATAAATGGAATTATGAATTTTAATGGAATTTTAATTTCCGATGTTGTCGGCTTGGGAAAAAGTATAATCGCATCAGCAATAGCGAAAAATCTTTTATTAAAGGAAAAAGTAAACGAGGTAGTTATTATTTGTCCGCCTAAAATAATAGATTCTTGGGAAAGTTATAATAATGAATTTCAAATCAAGGCTAAAGTTTTCAGTATGGGGCTTTTGGAAAAAGTTTTGGAATATGTTCAAAATCATAAAGCGAACCGACTCGTTATAGTAGACGAAGCTCATAGATTCGTAAATAGCAGAACTTACTCATACGATATTATAACAAAAATATGTCTTGGAAATAAGGTTATGCTTCTTACGGCAACTCCGATGCATAATACAACTTCAGATATATTTTCAATAATAGATATTTTCGACAAAAAGCTTACCAAAAATAAAAACATAGAAGAGAAAAAAATTAAAATATTGAAAGAAGAAAGAGAGATAAAATCGAAATATAAGAATTCAAAATCTTCAAGAGAAGAAAATATCGACAAAACAAAAAAACTTGCAAAAGAAATAATAAGTTTAATAAACCCAATCATAATAAGAAGAACGAGAAAAGATTTGCTCGAAGATACGGAATATAGAAAAGATTTAGAAGAGCAGAAAACCGAATTTAACGATGTGGAAGACCCGAAATTGCATGATTATGAACTTGGAGATTTATCGAAGTTATATGCAAATACGCTTGAAAAAATAAGTCCTTACAATGAGGAGAATGAAGAAAATGAAGATAACGAAAAAAATACGAAAGATAATTTAAAAGACAGTTTAAAAAATAATTATAACGATAAATTTATCGGCGTGAGATATAAACCTTTAATTTATCTTAAAAAAGAAACGAAAGAAGAGAAAAGGACAAGCGAGAAAATAATTAAAGAAGTTTATGGTAATGATTCTAATTTTGATTTTGCCGATTTGTCTTCTAATAATATAGCAAAGTTTATGAGACATTTGCTTGTAAGAAGATTCGAAAGTTCGATTTACGCATTCAAAAAGAGCGTAGAAAATATGATTGGAAAATATGAGAATATAAAAATGTGGATTAGTAAAAACAAATATCCTATTTATAAAAGAGGCGATATCGATTACGAAGATTATTTTGACAATTATGACGAAGAATACGATAGAAAATACGAAGGACTTACCATAATAGAAAATATAAAAGAAGTTTTAAGAGAAGATTTTTTTTACTGTTTTGAAAACGATTTGAAAATACTCAAAGAAATACAAAAAGATTGGGAAAATATAGGAATAGACAAAGATAAAAAATTTTTTAGACTAAAAGAAGAATTAAAAAGATTTAAAAAAGAAAACGATAAAAGAAAAATAATTATTTTCAGTGAGTTTAAGGATACTGTAGATTATTTATACGAATCGATTTGTAAAGACGAAGAATTAAATAATTTATTCAAGCCTTTAAAATCGGTTGCCGATTCAAAAAACAGAGAAACGGTAAAAGCAAATTTTGACGCTTCGGTAGACGAGAGCAAACAAGAAAACGAACATTTTTTACTTATATCCACCGATACGCTTTCGGAAGGAGTAAATCTGCATAGAGCGGGAATAATAATAAATTACGATATTCCATACAATCCTACGAGAGTTATTCAGAGAGTGGGAAGAATAAACAGAATAGGAAAAAAACTTTTTGATAAAATTTATATTCACAATTTTATTCCGAGACTCGAGGCTCAAAAAGATATTAAAAATTGGCAGATATCAAATTTTAAACTTACTCTAATAAATGCAATATTTGGAAACGACACCAAAATACTGCAAAAAGATGAGGAGATTAATTCTTTATTTTCATTAAAACAAGAGGCGGAAATTTTGGACGATGGAGAGAAAAGCTGGGATATAGAATACAGGAATATTTATAATCAGTTAAAAAATGATAAAGAACTTTTGGATGAAATAAAAAATCTAGAAGATGATATTTTTATTAGAAGAAAGAGAGATTTTGAAGGTTTGCTTGAAATACGGAGAGGCGAAAACGGAATTCTGCCAATGTTATTAAAAGATTCCGTTATGGATTATAATATAGCGAATATATTTCAAATACTAAAAGCCGAAGAAAATGAAAAAGCGTTTGTTAAAAGCGATAAAGCGGAAAGTTTAATTAAACAGTTTGAGAGAATGCGAAACATTAAAAAGATTGATAATAAACCGAACGCTTATATTCAACTTGAAAAATATAAAGAGGTTATGGGATTAGAACTTTCTTCAAGCGACAAAGAATATATAGAAAAAATTATTAATGCAATAGAATATTACCAATTAACCAAAACACAAATTAAGGATATTGAAAAAGCATTTAAAAATAATAAAAATATCGAAATACTTAAAGAGATTAAAAAAATCGTAGGCAAAAACTACATAGACAA
>CAZRYV010000228.1:0-3065 GCA_964604385.1 uncultured Brachyspira sp. | reverse complement strand
ATTTGTTAATCAGAGCTTGTCAAAGAATAAACGGTTATAAAACAATTTACGCTTTTAGAGGAACATTAGGATTATTGATACAAATTCCGTTCTTTTTAGCGGGTTATAATTTTTTCAATAGTTTAATGGGAGCTTATTCGGAAAGTTTTTATTTAATTAAAAGTTTGGGCGAACCTGATAAATTGATTCATATTGGAAATTTTACCGTAAATTTGTTGCCTTTTATAATGACATTTTTCTCGCTTATGTCCGCTTTAGTTTATTCTAAAAAATTGACTTTCAAAGAATCGATTCCAATATTTTTAATGAGTTTGTTATTTTTGGTGCTTTTATATAATTCTCCCGCTATACTTTTATTATATTGGACTGTTAATTGCGCTTTTTCGTTTTTTAAAAATTTGGTTTTGTTTAATTTGGATAAAATAAAATCGATATTGAAAAACAAAAAAATTATTTTAGTTTCTAAAATTATATATTATTCGTATTCGGCGTTTATAGGTATAATGACGATTCTTTATTTTATGAGAAATTTCTTTATAAATAAATCTAGCGAATATAAAATATTGTCAGTTTTAGTTATACATGAAAAAACATATAAAGATTTACTCGTTATATGGGCGGTTTTATCAATCATAATTTTAATATCCGTTTTATATAAAAAGAAAATTTTAAAATCTATGGAAATAAAATATAAATTAAGACTCTTTATCTCTTCAATATCTGCAATATCTATTTTATCGGGATTGTTTATATTGACTTCTCTTATAGCATCTTCGGGACAAGAATTTGAAAAACCGTTTGAAATAATATTAACGAATATGTTTAAATATATAGGATTGTTTTTTGTATATCCTTTATTTTTATATTTTCTTTTCTCCGACAGATTTAAAAATATAATAACTTTAATATCCGTAATTATAGCTTTATTATTTTTATCGAATACTTTTATAATGGTAATGGACTACGGATTTATAGCGAATAATTTTAAATTTGAATTGGAATATTTATTAATTCCAACTTCAAAACAAATAATATTAAATCTTATTTTAATGTTTGCGGTTTCTTTTGTCGCTTTATTTATGATAAAAAAGAATTTGCAGATTTATTTATTCAATATATTTATAATAGTTATAATTTCTTTAATTTCAATATCCGTATTTGATTTTTTCAAGATAAATACAGAACAGAAAATATTAACCGAAATAACTCAATTGAATCCGCAGAGTAAAAGCGGCGATTATGATATATTTAATTTTTCCAAAACGGGAACTAATATTTTGATAATAATTTTAGACAGAGGATGCCCCGAATTTGCAGATTTGGTATTCAATAATTTTCCCGATATCAAAAAAGAAATGGAAGGTTTTGTATATTATTATAATACGGTGTCTACCGCCCCGCAAACATTCGGAAGCATACAAGCGTTATACGGAGGATACGAATATTGCATTCCCGTAGATTTAAATAGAGATTATATTTTAAAAGAATATCATAACGAAGCTTTAATAATGTTGCCAAAATTATTTTCGGATATCGGTTATAAATCCATGACATTCGCTCCGCCATTCGCTAATTTTTCATGGACGCCTGATTTGACTATATTTAAAGAATACACAAATATAAAAGCCTACAATTTAGAAAAAAGCATGATTGAAAAAGAATTAAACGCTTTGCTTAATAATTCCAACAATATAAGCGAGGTTGAATTATTTGAATATAATAAAATACGCTCGACAAGATTCTCTTTATTTAGAATGTTGCCCGTATTTTTAAGATATCAATTATATTCTCATAACGATTGGTTTATTCCAAACGGAAGCAGAAATTTAATGGTTGTCGGACACGGTATAGAAGAATACGCTTTATTGCAGGCATTAACGAATCTTACAATAATAAACGAAACGGGAAATTGTTTTAATATATTTCACAGCGACATTACGCATGATACTGCTAATTATAACAACGATTACAAAGCAAATATTGAATTAAAGGATGTTCCAGAAGAAGATATGGAATTTTTTGAAAACGATTTTTCCGCAAGAAGTTATTATTCCACTGTTGCGTCTTTAAAAGAACTTTCTGCGTTTTTTAAATTCCTAAAAGAAAATGATGTTTACGACAATACGCAAATAATTATCGCTTCCGACCATTCGGGTTATTTTAATCCGTCAATATTTAACGAAAAAGGAATGGAGGAATTTAAAGTATTCAACTCTATGATGTTTATAAAAGATTTTAACAAAAGAGGAAGCATAATTTCAAACGGCGAATTTATGACAATAGCCGATGTTCCTTTTTTGGTAACGAAACATTTAACCGAAGCTAAAAATCCTTTCACGGGAAAAATTATTACAAACGATTATAAAACTAACGGAATGAATATTATAATAACGAAACACAGCGACCCGAAAGGAAATTTTAGAAGCAGATTGGATTTTGATTATTATTATCGCGTTAAAGATAATATTTTTGATATAAATAATTGGAAGAAATTTCAAATCAATTGGAAAACCAAAGAAGCTAAAGAAATTAAGATAAATTAAATAAATAAGATAAATTAAAACATAAATAATCAAAATGTAAAAAATTAAAATGAATAAAAATTAAATTAAGAAAAATAATTTGATTTTTTATAATTTTAATATAAACTAAAAATAATTTTTTGAGGAATTAAATATGATTTTATCCGTTGTAGTTTTATTTGTAATAATTCAAAGCAGTTTATTCTGTTATATTGACCCCGGCACAGGAAGTTTGCTTTTTTCCGCATTATTCGGAATAATCGGAACTTTATTCTTTTTGTCGAAAGCGTTGATAATAAAATTAAAAACTTTTTCTTTTGCCGATAGGACAAATAAAAAAGACAAAAGCTCAAAAACGAAATCTAAAATAATAATTTATGGGGAAGATAAAAGATATTATAATGTATTTAAACCAATCATAGAAGAATTAATCAATTTGGGAATTCCAATTACTTATTATAGTTCGAGCGAAGACGACCCGATTTTTGATATAAAAAACGATTTACTCAATAGCGAATTTATAGGAAAGGGAAATAGAGCTTA
>CAZRYV010000227.1:0-3070 GCA_964604385.1 uncultured Brachyspira sp. | reverse complement strand
ATAATAATCTCCTTGTTTTAAAATATATATTTGAATAAAGGCTCGTTAAAGCCGTTATTTTTGTAAGATAAAGATTTATAGAAAGATTTATATAAAAATTTAATCGAGTAAATAATTTTATTGTATAAATTGTGTAAAAAGTTATAGTTTTTGAATATAATCTTGAAAATAATCTTATTAAAGATAATTTTATTAAATAGATATAATAAACATAATTCCAAATAAAGTTTAAAATTAAAGTTGACTGTTGACTGTTGACTGTTGACTGTTGACTGTTGACTGTTGACTGTCACGAAATTTATAAAATAAAATTTTTATCATAACGAAATTATATGATAATTTTAAATTTTTGTCAAGAGCTTATAAACTAACTAAACCTATAAATCAATTCAACTATAACGAATATAAGAAAAATCAAACCTAAAAATAACCAAGATTTTAAAGTTCTTTTTTTGGTTTCTCTTTTATAAAATTCTCTTCTAAAAGGGTCGTTATCGTTTTCCATAGCTTAAATTAAACTTTTTTCAAATATTTTTGAGTGTCAACCGCAACGGCAGCTATTATTATAGCTCCTTTGATTATATATTGCATATACGGAGAGATTCCGACAAAAGACATGCCATAATTTATAACCTGAAATATTAAAACTCCCGAAACTATTCCCAATATAGAACCGATTCCTCCCGAAAATGAAACTCCTCCAACAACGCATGCGGCTATTGCGTCAAGTTCGTAGCCGTTTCCCAAATTGTTTGTAGCGGAACCGACTCGGGCAACTTCCAAAGAACCTGCGATACCGTATAAAGCGCCCGCCATAGTATAAACAATCATTAAAGTTAAAGGAATATTAACGCCGGATACAGCGGCAGCTTCAGGGTTTCCGCCGACTGCAAAAATATTTTTACCCAATTTTGTTTTATTCCAAATAACCCACATTATAAGAGTTATTATTACGGCAAATATTATCAGATAAGATACCGTATAATTTCCGATTTTTATTCCGCCTTGAGCCAAATTTGTAAATCTTGGGTCGAGTCCGCCTATCGGTTGAGCACCATAAGGAGGTCTGTCAAAATAAGTGCTTGTTACTCCATAAAGAATTAACTGCATGCCCAAAGTCGCTATAAACGGAGTCACATATAATTTTGAAATTATTATTCCGTTTATAAGTCCAAATACCATAAGTATAACCATAACTAAAAGTATCGGAAGTATAACGGGAAGCAAAGGCAAATTAGGATACATTCTTGTCGGATTATCGAGCGACTGCAATAAAGAAGCGCTTACAACCGCCGCAAGTCCTACCGCCCTGCCTGCGCCCAAATCGTTTCCTTGAGTTACAAGCAAAGTTCCAATTCCTACGGCAATAATCATCCGAGTGGACGCTTGAGCGAATATATTTAAAAAATTGCTTAACCTAAAAAATGAAGGCTCTTTAATTATAATACCGACTAGTATTACAAGGAGAGCTGCAAATATAGCGTTATTTAATATAAAAGATTTAATGGTTTTAAGATTATTTTTTTCTTCCGACATAATATATTCCTTTTATTTTTAATTCTTTTTTATCATTAAATATTAAATTATAAATTACCAATTTCAAATTATAAATATTTAGCCGATAACGCCATTATCTCTTCCTGATTGGTTTCATTAGTGTTAACTATTCCCGCAACTTTTCCATTGCTCATAACCAATATTCTGTCCGTTATTCCTAATAATTCTGGCATCTCCGAACTAACCATAATAATAGTTTTTCCTTCCGTAGCCAAATCTATAATCAATTTATATATATCGTATTTTGCTCCGACATCGATTCCTCTCGTAGGTTCGTCAAGCATTAAAATATCGGGAGCGCTCAAAAGCCATCTTCCAAGTATAACTTTCTGCTGATTTCCGCCCGACAACGACTGAATCGGCGTTTTTTCCGAAGGAGTTTTAACTTGCATACTGTCTATTACCCACATAGTGTCTTCATGCATTTTTTTATTATTCAAAAATCCCAAATTTCCTCTATAATTGTCAATATTCGCTATTATAGAATTAAAACTAATAGAAAGCATGGCAAATATTCCCGTTTGTCTTCGCTCTTCTGTAACAAGCGCAAAACCATGTTTTATAGCTTTTCTTGTGCTATTATTTTTTATCTGCATATCTCGTTTAACTATTTGCCCACTCGATAAAGTTCTCATACCGAAAATGCTTTCAAGTATTTCCGTTCTTTTCGCTCCGACAAGTCCTGCTATTCCAAATATTTCGCCTTTTCTAACATTAAAATTTACATCGGTTAAAGAAGGTTGATAATAGGCTGTAAAATTTTTAATCTCCAATATATTTTCTGAAGGAGTATTAGTTTTAGGAGGGAATCTATTGGTTAAATCCCTTCCAACCATTTGTTTTATTATAATATCGGTAGTTAAATCTTTTGACGGAGTAGTCGCAACATATTTCCCGTCTCTCATTATAGTAACTTCGTCCGATATTTGAAGTATCTCTTCCATTTTATGAGAAATATAAATCATTCCCACTCCCCTACTCTGCAACTTTCTTATAATCTTAAATAATTTAGCCACTTCTTTTTCTGTAAGGGAACTCGTAGGTTCGTCAAGCACCAATATTTTAGAATTATATGAAACCGCTTTTGCTATTTCAACCATTTGCATTTCAGATACCGACAAAGTATTTACTTTAGTTTTTGGGTTCAACGGTATTTCCAAATCGTCAAAAATCGCTTTAGTGTCGTCAAACATCTTTTTTTCATCAACCACGAATAATTTAGAAGGATATTTTCCAAGCCATATATTATCGGCAATGCTTCTCTGTCTAACCTGATTAAGTTCCTGATGCACCATAGCCACACCGTTATTTAAAGCCTGTTTTGGAGATGTAAAATTAACTTCTTTACCGTCTAAAAATATCTCGCCTTTATCTTTATGGTAGATTCCAAATAAACATTTCATTAAAGTGGATTTGCCCGCTCCGTTTTCTCCCATAAGAGCCACAACCTCGCCCTCTTTTACGGTTAATTGAGCGTTATCCAAAGCATGAACTCCGGGAAAGTATTTGGAAA
>CAZRYV010000226.1:0-3139 GCA_964604385.1 uncultured Brachyspira sp. | reverse complement strand
AATTTGCCCGATTATATTAAAGAAGCAAAAATGGATACGGGCGGGAGTCCTTTTGGGAATTTCGTTTCTAGTAAAATAATTGAAGAAGATAAAATTGATAATATTAATTATATTCTTAAAGTAAAATTTCAATTTATAATGATATTTTTTAGTGTAATATTATTCTTTTTATTTGTATTAAAATCAGAATATATTATAAATTTAATTAATAAATATTTTGACAAGAATAAAATTTTATATACGAAAATTATTTTCTATATATTATATATAATTGCCATTCTAATTTTTATTAGTTTTCATGAACCTTGGAGAGATGAGGGACAAGCTTGGCTTTTAGCTCGGGATTTGAATTGGCTCGATTTATTTTTGCAAACTGGCGCCGAAGGACATCCTTTTTTATGGAGTTTTATATTAAAGCCTTTTACATCTCTTCCTTTTGAAACAACTTTATTTACTATAAATGTTTTAATAGTATTTTTGGCGATTTATCTTTTACTTTTCAAGTCTGATTTTGGCTCTTTATTTTCTTTAGTAATTTTATTTACTCCAATGCTAGCTTATGAATATCCTGTAGTTGCAAGACATTATGGGCTTACATTTTTATTATTTATTGGTATGACTATCGCTTATAAAAAACGATTTGAAAAACCTATGATTTATGTTTTTATCGTTTTCTTATTTACAAACTCTACTGTAATGGGAAGTATAATAGGAATATTGGAAACTTTTATATTTCTATATCAAATTTCTTTAAGAATTAATAAAAATAAAAATGTATTTAAGGAATATTTGCCTTCGATTTCTTTATCTGTTATATCGCTACTTATAATTTCTTTTCAAATTTTACTTATGTTTTATATAAGAATTTTATTTCATAGAGATATAAGAATATTTCCAAATGACAACACATTTTATATATTTTCTGCATTTGTAATATTAATAGAATTTATATTCGTATGTTTTTCTTTTTATTATTTATCATTCAAAAAAAGTATAAATATCAATTCTTTCGCTATGCTTTTAATTAGAGTAATTTTCACGCTAATATTAAGCGTTATAGTAAATAGCGTATATAAAATGGGCGATAGACATAGTTTTATAATAATATTATATATATCATATTGTATATTGAGTTATTGTAGAAATAAATTTGAGTCGAATATTAAATATTTTTATTATGTATATATTTTTACAATATTTATTCTAATTAGTATCTGCAAAATTGATATAAGTTATAGTCTTATTAAAGCGGATATAAATAATGATTTTTCTGGCGCTAAAAAAGCTGCAGATTACATTAAAAGCAATAATTTAAATGATAAGAACAAATATTTATTAATTACCTATGATGAAGCTCCTTGGATAGGCGCCGTTGCTCCTTATTTTAAAGAAAAGATATTTGATATGGCATATTATCAAAAATACGGAAGTTTCACGGATTGGAGATATTGGGGCATAAGATACAGATTTATAGATACCAATTTTATAACAAATTTAAATAATAAAACCATCATTTCTGTAGGGCTTGGTCCAAGTATAGAAAATATAGATTACATTTATCTTACTACATTTTATGGGATTAGAGAAAATATAACTTTTTATATTGTTACAAATAAATAATAAAGGAATTTAATTATGAATAAAAAAGCATTAATTATAGGAGCTGGTCCTGCCGGGCTTACTGCCGCTTACGAACTGCTGAAAAATAATAAAATAAATAATAAAAATATAGCAGTTGAAATATACGAAGACACTTCCGTTATAGGCGGAATATCTCAAACTGTCAATAATAATGGAAACAGAATGGATATTGGAGGACATAGATTTTTTTCCAAAAGCGACATAGTCATGAATTTTTGGAATGATATTATGCCTAAAGAATCCGAAAAATTATCGCCTAAAAACAACGACAGAGTTATGCTGATAAGAGATAGATTATCTAGAATATTCTTTCTTAAAAAATTATTCAACTATCCTATTTCATTAAATAAAGAACTTATATTTAATTTAGGATTTTTAAGATGCGCAAAAATAGGTTTTAGTTATATAAAGTCGGTTTTGTTTCCGTATAAAAATGTGGATAGTTTGGAAAAATTTTATATCAATAGATTTGGAAGAGAATTATATAATTTATTTTTTAGAGATTATACAGAAAAAGTTTGGGGAGTTAAACCGTCCGAATTAAGTCCAGAATGGGGAGCGCAAAGAGTTAAGGGACTTTCAATTTATAAAACTATAATTAATGCCATTAAACCAAAAAATAATAAAGATATTAATCAAAAAAGCGTTGAAACGAGTTTAATAGAAAAATTCTTATATCCGAAATATGGACCGGGACAATTATGGGAAACGGTTGCCGAAGAAATAAAAAATATGGGCGGTAAAATATATTTCAATCATAAAATAAAAGGTTTGGAATTAAAAGATGGAAAAATAATTTCAATAACCGCAGAAAATGATAACGGCGAGATAAAAATATATGGAGATTATATAATTTCGTCTATGCCCGTAAAAGATTTGATAAACTCTATAGATAATAAACCAAATGAAATTCATAAAATAGCAAATAATCTTCAATATAGAGATTTTATAACAGTTGGCATTCTATTAAAAGATATAAATCTACATAATAAAAAGGGAATAGTTAAAGATAATTGGATTTATATTCAAGAGCCTTATGTTAAAGTTGCAAGACTTCAATTATTTAATAATTGGAGTCCTTATATGGTAAAAGATAAAAATTTGCATTATATAGGTATGGAATATATGTGTTTTGAAAATGACGAATTATGGAGTATGGATGATAATAGTTTTATAGGATTTGCTATTGACGAGATGAAAAAGTTAAAATTAATAAAAGAAGACGATATTATTTCCACAAATATAGTAAAAATAAAGAAAGCGTATCCATCTTATACGGGCGTTTATAATGAATTTTATAAAATTAGAGAATATACCGATAAAATTGAAAACTTATTTTTAGCGGGAAGAAATGGAATGCATAGATACAATAATATGGACCATTCTATGCTATCGGCTATGGAATGCGTGAAATGTATTATTAATAATAATTTTGATAAAAGTTCCATTTGGAATATAAATGCCGAAGAAGAATATCATGAAGAAAAATCTTAAATAA
>CAZRYV010000225.1:0-3171 GCA_964604385.1 uncultured Brachyspira sp. | reverse complement strand
CTCCAGCCCCAGGATGCGATGAGCCGACATCGAGGTGCCAAACCTCCCCGTCGATATGAACTCTTGGGGGAGATAAGCCTGTTATCCCCGGAGTACCTTTTGTCCGTTTAGCGATGGCCCTTCCACTCGGGACCACCGGATCACTAAGACCTGCTTTCGCACCTGCTCGAGATGTCTCTCTCGCAGTCAAGCCACCTTATGCCTTTATACTCTACTACCGATTTCTATTCGGTTTGAGGTGACCTTTGCACGCCTCCGTTACTCTTTAGGAGGCGACCGCCCCAGTCAAACTACCCGCCTGGCAATGTCCGACTGCCGGATAACGGCTAATCGTTAGAATCCCATTTTACGAAGGATGGTATTTCAACGATGACTCCACAAAAGCTGGCGCTCTCGCTTCAAAGTCTCCCATCTATTCTACACATCGCAAAACAAAACTCAATGCCAAGTTATAGTAAAGGTTCACGGGGTCTTTCCGTCCTGTTGCGGGTAATCAGCATCTTCACTGATAATTCAATTTCACCGAGTTCTTCCCCGAGACAGTGCCCGGATCGTTACACCATTCGTGCAGGTCGGAACTTACCCGACAAGGAATTTCGCTACCTTAGGACCGTCATAGTTACGGCCGCCGTTTACTGGGGCTTCAATTCGAAGCTTCTCCCCTTGCGGGGATAACCTCTCCTTTTAACCTTCCAGCACTGGGCAGGTGTCAATCCCTATACATCCATTTACATGTTTGCAGAGATCTGTGTTTTTGTTAAACAGTCGGCCAGGCCTTTTCACTGCGACCCTCCTCCCAATATTGCTACCGAGATTCAGGCGTCTCTTTTTCCGAAGTTACAAGACTAATTTGCAGAGTTCCTTAGGGAAGATTATCTCGAGCGCCTTAGAATATTCATCTCACCCACCTGTGTCGGTTTACGGTACGATTATAATATGCCTAACCTTAGAAATTATTTCTCGACAGCCTAGCTCACGCAACTTCCTGAACCCGAAAGCCCAGTCACTATCCCGCCTCAACCTTAAAGCGACAAGCATTTGACTCGCCACAAGTCTAAACGGTTCGACGAGGACAACCAAAACCTCGCGCACGCAAACAATCTGTGTCATTCCATCGAAACATACCATAGTACAGGAATATTTACCTGTTTCCCATCGACTACGCTTTTCAGCCTCGTCTTAGGGGTCGACTAACCCTAGGCAGATTAGCTTTACCTAGGAAACCTTGGGTTTGCGGCGAACGGGTTTCGCACCCGTTTTCTCGTTACTTATGCCTGCATCCTCACTTCTTATACCTCCAGCACACCTTACGATATACCTTCAACGGCTTAAAGAACGCTCTCCTACCAATTATAGATTAACTCTATAATTCCCTAGCTTCGGTACTATGTTTGAGCCCCGTTACATTTTCGGCGCAAAAACACTCGACCAGTGAGCTGTTACGCACTCTTTAAAGGAATGGCTGCTTCTAAGCCAACCTCCTGGCTGTTTAAGTATTCTCACATCCTTTCCCACTTAACATAGATTTAGGGACCTTAGCTGAGGATCTGGGCTGTTTCCCTTTTGACAATGACGCTTATCCGCCGCTGTCTAACTGCCATGCTCTTAACTTACGGTATTCGGAGTTTAGTTGGGTTTGGTACTCGGTTAGGAGCCCTAGTCCATTTAGTGCTCTACCCCCGCAAGTAAACGCATAACGCTGCCCCTAAAGACATTTCGGAGAGAACCAGCTATCTCCAAGTTTGATTAGCCTTTCACTCCTACCCACAAGTCATCCAAAGTCTTTTCACGACAACTGGTTCGCACCTCCGCTCGATGTTACTCGAGTTTCGCGCTGCTCATAGGTAGATCACTTGGCTTCGGGTCGTATAGCATGCAACTAATTCGCCCTATTAAGGCTTGCTTTCACTACGACTACAAGGCTATTACCTCTTAATCTTGCTACATACTATAAGTCGCAGGCTCATTCTACAAAAGGCACGCCATCAGGTAGTCTATTATTGCTAATAGGTTTCCCTCTGACTACTTGTAGGCTTAAGGTTTCAGGTTCTATTTAATAGCCCTCAACGGGAGACTTTTCACCTTTCCCTCGCGGTACTCTACACTATCGGTCACAGGTTAGTATTTTGTCTTGGATAGTGGTCTACCCAGATTCAAACAGGGTTTCTCGTGCCCCGCCCTACTCAGGAACGATATAACCTTAAATATATGATTTCGTATACGGGACTATCACCTACTATGGTTCGCTTTTCCAAAACGATTCTACTATCATATAAATTAAAGTCGAAATATGCAAGTATTTCACATATCGCCCTACAACACCGCTATAACAAAATCTTGCAACTTGACATTATAACGGTTTGGACTCTTCCCCTTTCGCTCGCCACTACTGAGGGAATCTCAATTTTGATTACTTTTCCTCCGGGTACTTAGATGTTTCAGTTCCCCGGGTGTCGCTTCATACATCTATATATTCAATGCATGATGTAAAAGGATTGCTTTTACAGGTTTTCCCATTCGGTTATCTACGGATTACAGAATATTTGCTTCTCCCCGTAGCTTATCGCAGCTTGTCACGACCTTCATCGCCTTCCTGTGCCTAGGCATCCACCTTAAGCCCTTATTTACTTGACCATATTATCCTTTTCTTCTTTAATGAATTTATTTAAGAAAAAATTAAATATGTTCAGAATGAGACTTTAGCTAAAAAGCTGTTTCTTCTTAATCTTTAGTAACTTTCCGCTTATTGTTTCTACTCTAAGACACACAATCTAATTGTGTTTCTCTTCTATTTACTTAATTATCAGCAAAGATTTTTTAAATGCCGATTTCCGTTTTATTGGAAAAAACTTTCTAAAAAATCTACGCTCTTATATATCTGTCAAAGAACTTTCCTTGATTCAATTCAATATTTTTTATTCTTTATCAAGGTTCTTATATTGTAGCATATAAAAAAAATAATGCAATAGCTTTTTTGACAAAAATTCAATAAATTTGCGATTTTTTACCAATTTATACCTTGAAATAATACATTTACTACAAATTTTCGGGATATAATTTTAAAAAAAATTTTTTATCAATCAAAATTTAGCAGAAACGAAAGAATTTTATTATAATTTCCCTATAATTACGATTTTTTTGTCATTATAGTTTATTTTAAATCTTCATTGC
>CAZRYV010000224.1:0-3206 GCA_964604385.1 uncultured Brachyspira sp. | reverse complement strand
CGGGCAATTTGAAGAAGCTATAAAATCATTATTAAAATCGGTAGAATTAAATCCTAATGAAGATAGTAATTGGCAATGGCTCGGAATATCCTATAATAATAACGGGCAATTTGAAGAAGCTATAAAATCATTATTAAAATCGGTAGAATTAAATCCTAATGAAGATAGTAATTGGCAATGGCTCGGAATATCCTATAATAATAACGGGCAATTTGAAGAAGCTATAAAATCATTATTAAAATCGGTAGAATTAAATCCTGATGAAGATAATAATTGGTATTGGTTAGGGTGTTCTTATTACGAAGACGAACAATTTGAAGAGGCTATAAAACCATTATTAAAAGCAACAGAACTTAATCCTGATAATGATAATTATTGGTTAGGACTCGGAATATCCTATAATAAAAACGGACAACTTGAAGAAGCGATAGAAAGCTCATTAAAAGCTGTAGAATTAAATCCTAATGACGATAATAATTGGCATTGGTTAGGGCGTTCATATCTTGAAAATGCACAATATGAAGAGGCTATAAAACCATTATTAAAAGCAACAGAACTTAATCCTGATAATGATAATTATTGGTTAGGACTCGGAATATCCTATAATAAAAACGGACAATTTGAAGAAGCAATAAAATCATTATTAAAAGCAACAGAACTTAATCCTAACGAGGATGATAGTTGGTATTGGTTAGGGCATTCGTATTATGATAATGAAAAATACGATAAAGCAATAGCATCTTTTTTAAAAGCTGTAGAATTAAACCCTGATAATTTCATTGGTTTATATGAATTAGCTTATACTTATGAAGCAAATAAACAATATAAAAAAGCTAGGGCAACTTTCTTAAAAGCTAATAAAAATTGGATAGAATTTTATAAAGAATTTGCAAATAAACTCCTTGAATATAAAAATAATCGTTCGGAACTTGTTAATAAATTAAAATCGGTATTTGAAAATATTGATATAAAAATGCCAAAGGTAATGAACGAAAAAGATATAGACCCTTTTACAATTTTTGGATTATTTAATAAAGGACAACCTGACAGAATGGAAATAATTTACGGTATAGCGGATAAATTTCAAATTACTTCAGAAGTTCCAAATTATTATCGTGTTCCAACATTATTTCCGTTATCGGCAATTTTATTTAATCCATCGGAACAATCGAAAACCGAAGATATTAAAAATTTATGGGAAGTTTTTGAAACCGCTATTAATTATGCAGATAATAAAAATAGTGAAAACAGAGAAAAATTTATAAAAGCTTTCAACTCCGCAAAAGATATAAAAGGCAATAAATGGAAATTAACAATCGGACTTTATTGGATAAGACCGTTTAATTATATTAATTTAGATAATACAAGTAGAAAATTTATTATAGAAAAAAATATTATACAAAATTATTCTAATTGCTTAAAAGATACAAATAAATCTATGATAAGCGCCGAAGAGTATTTACAAATATGCGATAAATTAATTGAATTTATAAATAATAATAATTATGAATTTAAAAATTTACCAGAATTGCAATTTTACGCTTACTATACAGATATAATTAAAAAAAATACTGATAATGTTGATAATATTGATAATATCTATAAAGATGAGGTTAATGAAATGAATATTAATAATGAAATAAATATTAATGAAAATTATAATCAATCTAATAAATACGATAAAAAGAAATTTTTACAGGAAGTTTTTATAACCGAAAAAGAATATAATAAACTTGTAAATTTAATAGAAGATAAACAAAATATTATACTTCAAGGTTCGGCGGGAGTAGGGAAGACTTACGCTGCAAAAAGATTGGCATATTCTATAATCGGAGAAGAAAATAAAAAGCAAGTTAAAATGATACAATTTCATCAAAGTTATTCTTACGAAGATTTTATTATGGGATTTCGTCCTAGCGAAAATGAAGGTTTTGAATTGAAAGAGGGAGTTTTTTATAGATTCTGTAAAGAAGCGGAAGATGACGAAGATAACGAATATTTTTTAATCATAGACGAAATAAACAGAGGAAATATAAGCAAAATTTTTGGCGAATTATTTATGTTAATCGAAAACGATAAAAGAGGGGAGGAGTTGGAATTGCTTTATAAAGACGAATTATTTTCCGTTCCTAAAAATCTTTATATAATCGGTTTAATGAATACCGCAGATAGAAGTTTGGCAATGTTGGATTACGCTTTAAGGAGAAGATTTGTATTTATAGATATAGAACCAGCATTTAATAAAGAACAATTTATAAAGCATTTAAAAGATAATAAAATAGATGAAGATTTAATAAATAAAATAAATGATAAATTTTATAAGTTAAATGAAATAATAAAAAATGATAAATCATTAGGAAAAGGTTATACTATAGGACATAGTTATTTTTGCAATATAAAAGAATTCACTGAAAAAGATTATAAAGATATTATAGATTATGAAATAGCTCCAACTTTAAGAGAATATTGGTTTGATAATGAAAAAAAAGCAGAAGAAGAAATAAAGAAGTTAAAAGATATTTGATTTATGGATAAAATACCAATTAAAAATATATATTACATGCTATGTTATGCTTGGAATATAATTGAAGAAATTGATAATATAGAATTTGGAGACGAAAAATTTGAAAATATTTATAATATAATGGCTAAAATATTGGATATATTTTTAAATAGTCTTATAAAAAGAGGTTTATATAAAAATTATATTCTAATAGAAGAAGATTTATCAATGCTTAAAGGAAAAATAGATTTTTCAAAATCTGTAAAAAGAAATATTATAAATAAAAAAAAATTAATATGCCGATACGATATTCTTTCGACTAATATTTTATTTAACCAAATAATAAAAGCAACTTTAAATAAACTTATAAATTATAAAAATATAGATAAAGATTTAAAAAATAAGTTAATAATTTTAAGAAGATATTTTATAAAAATAAAAGATATAAACATTAATAATAATACTTTTAAATCTCTTAATTATCATAGAAATAATATGCGGTATAAAGTCATAATTAATATATGTAAATTAGTTAATCAAAATTTAATATTAGATAAAAATAGTGGCGGATACATCGGAAAATTTTTTATAGACAAAAACGAAAAAAAAACTATGAATAAAATATTTGAAAAATTTGTATTAAATTTTTATAAAATTCATTATCAAAATCAAAAATTAAAAGTTAAGAGCCAACAAATAAAAT